>NZ_JCBCDA010000010.1:0-1676 GCF_059865615.1 Petrocella sp.
AATTTTGTAAAATCGTGGATTTACCTGTAAACTATTAATTGAAAGATATCAATGGTAACAGGGATTACCGCATACAAAAAGGAGGCCACTTATGAATAATAGTATAGTTTATGTTGGAATGGATGTCCACAAGGAAAGTTATACAGTATGTTGCTACACCTTTGATAAAGACAAGGTAGAATACCTTCAGAAGATGAATGCCGATTATAAAAATATACTTAAGTATATCGAAAGCATTCGAAAAAGATACCCAGAAGACGCAGAATATGTGTGCGGATATGAAGCAGGATGTTTAGGCTATGCCTTATATCATCAACTGACTGATCATGGCGTTAAATGTATAATATTGGCACCGACAACAATGGCGACAACGAATAATAAGCGGATAAAAACAGATAAACGTGATGCAGGCAGTATCGCAAGATGTTTAGCGTTTCATACCTATAGTGAAGTATATGTCCCAACGGATGAAGATAATGCGATTAAAGAGTATATACGGATGCGAGATGACCAAAAAAAGATGCTAAAGAGCACAAAGCAACAAATTTTAGCCTTAGTGTTAAGACATGGAAAAAGGTTTGATGGTGGAAAAACTTACTGGACAATTGCACACATGAAATGGTTAAAAGCGTTGAAACTAGAAGGTGCATTACAAGAAGCGTTGGATGAGTATTTAATTACATATGAATATTTAGTTGATAAAATAGATCGTTTGGATCGAAGAATCGAAGAGATGGCAACTGGTGAGCGATATGAAGATTTTCATTTTTTTGAGGTCATCAACCCCCTAAATATAGCCTTTACCATTTTCTTTAATTACCATTTTTGTTTTAGTATCTGAATTTACTGATTCAATAGTTACAACAAAGTTTTTAACTGAAACTTCAAATTCAACCCCATTATAGAAATAGGTCTCTTTTTCTTTATCACTTTTTGCGTAAAGTGCTGAACTAGTAAATGATACTACTAAAGCCATCACTAAAACAATTGATAGAACTCTTTTAAAAATCTTTTTCATTTTTTCTCTTATAATCTAATGGTTCAATATATTGAGTGATTAGATTATATTTTCCTTTCCTTTTTATCTTAGGTATAATCTCCAGTTATAATTAAATTGCACTGAGGAATTGTTCCTTTTTTACCGTCATGATTATTTCGAGGAGACTCAGTAAACAGTTTTCGTATTTATTGGTAATCCGTAAGTTGTCGCTTAATCGTTTTGTTTGTGAGATAATATGGTCCAGTTTCCTGTGGCAAACATCCAGTACACAGCTATACTTTTTTGATAGGATTCTCATTACTCCTTTACGTACCTTAGCCAGATTACCATTCATGAGGTAGTTCTGTTACTATTGGATTAACACTTTTTTCTGAATTTTCTTGGTTTGGTACATTGACTTCTAATTCAATACTTATACTCATCACGGCAATAAACATCGATACTATAATACCTCTTAATATATTCAATATTATCCTCCCTTACTATGAGAAATGATAATATAAAAATCATCATCATAATATAGAACTATATTTCCGGTTTGGAAATATCTTCATCTAGGTTCAAATTAATATCATCTTTTTTGAATTATAGTAAAAGGGCACTAGACACTTGTAACTATTTTCCGATATCTTTAGAGTTCATGTTATTGCCCTTTTCTAATGATTGGCTAATATGA
>NZ_JCBCDA010000013.1:0-3197 GCF_059865615.1 Petrocella sp.
TCATATTAGCCAATCATTAGAAAAGGGCAATAACATGAACTCTAAAGATATCGGAAAATAGTTACAAGTGTCTAGTGCCCTTTTACTATAATTCAAAAAAGATGATATTAATTTGAACCTAGATGAAGATATTTCCAAACCAGAAGTATAGTTCTATATGATGATGATGATTTTTATATTATCATTTCTCATAGAAGGGAGGATAATATGAATATATTAAGAGGTATCTATAACTTAGGCATTGTACCATCCAGAAGTAGACCAAGAGTAAGTAATGATAATCCATATTCAGAAAGTTTATTTAAGACATTAAAATATAGACCTAATTATCAACCAAGAGGATTTAATAGTGTGAATGAATCAAGGTTATGGGTCAGACAATTTATTGGTTCATTTATAGTTGCTTTCATCCTAAGAGCATTTAGCTTGAGGTAGAATGTGCTGACTGGAATATTATTCTGTCTGCACCATTCAGTATCGGAATAACCACTTGATTTACATTTTTGTATCACTTGCATCCATTCATCATCAGTACATCGTTTACGCATATTTTACTCCCATCTTAATTTTAGATTTAGAGTAAAAAGCTACAACAAAGTATCTAATAAAAATGTAGGGCGTACCTACATTTTTCAATTGTTACAGGATATGGTAGTAATTCACTCTAATTATTGAGTGTATTGTCTCATACTTCAATAACAGGTGCTATCCAGTCGATTATTGATCGCTTACGATTCCTTGGAGGTTTCAGAATATAGACAGGAAATAAATGATTATTTCGCACTCATGGCATCACCGATACGCGGTTGAGAATCATCTATACATATAAGAGCATCATCAACAGTAATTTCGTAATTCACACATAAGCTGCATTGATTCGAGCAATAGCATCACAATTGATATACTAAAAATGTGATATTTTCACCGTGAAATAATCAAATAAAGACCTTTTGTTTAAAGTATATTTTTCTTGTAGCCAAAATAATCAAAACCGCTCGCTCTTTGATTATGAAGTTGTCAGAATAATATCTGTACAAAGAAGTGTATGAAAAATGTCTGGTATAATAAGAAAATCATCTAGAAACTTGAGTGTTGCTCTGTGGATAACTTACAGGGTTAAAGAAGTATTTTTGTTCCAACAATGCAACCAATAATTTATCGAAAAAGATAGAAAGGGGGTGGTAAATAATGTTAGAATATATAAGTAACGGTCTAAACTCCACGTGAAATAGTAATTATTGACGCTAATAATAAACACACGAGGAATTTAAGATATAATAACTTGAGTTATAGAAAGAAGGAAAAAAATGAAGAGAGTATTGTGTTTAGTTATGTCTTTGGTAATGTTGTTAAGTATTTCTGTTAATGCTAAACAACAAGAAGTTAATAATCTTGTGGTTAATGTACTTGTTGATAATGATGATGTACGTATTGTTGAAAGTTATGATAGTACTGAAAAGTCTGTAGCGACATATGACAAAACTACAGGAAAAGTCTCTATTGAGACTACACAATTAGTTGGACGAAAAGCAAAAGAAGTCACTGAAGTGAACTTTGATAGTAAGAAAGTGAATTTTGAGACATCTTCAAATGAAATCAATACTAAGCTAGTATTAGAAGAAGATGGAAAAATTGCTAATCAAGAGTCGCAGTCACAATTATCCTCAACATATGCAACACGTGCTTATAATAGCGTAGGAAGCAGCAGTGCATCTACTCAATTCGGTAATTATGGCTATTTCAATATATGGAGTGTAGCTAGAATTAAAGCCGGAGACGGTAGAGGGCTTATTCAGATGTATGCAGATGACGTAGCAACAGGTTGTCCTAGTGAAGGTAACTACAATAAGTTCTGTGATGCAGTTGATGATATTCGACAATGTGAGTATGTTGGAGAGACCGCAGTTGGAGCTGAGGTACTTGGTACGATAGTAGCTTTGATCTTTGCACCAGATATTACGGCAACTAAGCTTGCTGCAGCGTTGGGTGCTATTGGTATTGCGGGAACCCTTATTGTTACTTTCATAACATGGCACTTTGCGGCAAGTACAGCAAGGAAATACTATGACAAACTTGAGACGATCTCATTCTAGGATGAGAATGATTTTAATAGCATTTAGTATATTCATTGTATTTCTCTTACAACTACTATTTGTTGCCTTACTAGTATCTAGGCTAATGGATATAGAGATTAGTAATCTGATGGCACATATGAACTTGGTACAGGTAATCAGTGTAGGATTTGGGTTGTTAATTACAGATTTAGGTTTGGCACTTAGTGTGTATAAGAGATTTGCTAGATAGATTGAAGCGGTTACAGTTTTGTAGCCGCTTTTAGCATCTTACAATATAGTAAGTCTATTTGTATACGGTTTACCGTTTACAAAGAAAGAGGTATCATAAAATGAAGAAAATAATTTCAACGATGTTAGTTATAGTGGTTACTATGAATCTTTTTTCAGGTTCTGTTTTAGCTGAAAGTAATGGGAGTGCAGTTAAGAATTCCGATGTCAGTATACTTGATAATACAACAAAGGATGATAAAAATGTAAAGTTGGTCAAAGTAAAAAATAAAGAATCTGATTTAGAGACTTTTATGATTGTTGTAACTGATAAAGAGAAGTCAGTTAAAATTAAAGAGAAGTCAAAATATGTTGACCCAAACATGTCCGTAGATGATACAATGAAAAATGACAAAAAGTCAGACTACTCATATTCAAATAGAGTCGAGTTTGGGATTTTTTCAAATGAAGCAGAGGCGATGGAAGTTTTTACTGAATTTAAAACATCTGCAAGCACTGGTTTATATTGGAGCTGTAACTGGTGGTGTGGGTATTGTATTAGGTGCAATTGCAACTGTTGCAGTCTTAACATTATATTGGGCTGAACAAAATGATGATGGCAGTTTAGATATCTGGTCACCAGATGCAAGTCTTGGGACTATTAAAATTGGTGGCCATTGGTATCCAATAGTAGTGCCTTAAAAGAGGTGACAAATGAAGACGGCTGTGAAAGTATTTGGTGTACTAATTGCTGGTATGGTATTATTTTATATTACTCAATTAATATTTAGTGAAATAGAACCATTTAAATTAAGGTTTTTGATTTCACTACTTGTATATGTCAGCTATATATGTGGCGTCATAATTGGAATGTCAATCAAAATCAAACATTAGCTAAATTGCTAGTTTTTTGTA
>NZ_JCBCDA010000024.1:0-15794 GCF_059865615.1 Petrocella sp.
TACTCCACCTCCTCTCAAGATGGATTATACTAGGTTAATTAATTAAAAAGAACAGAATTATAATTCCTCTGCCATTAGTCCTATATCCAATTTTAGTTCATTTTCATTCGTTACCTTTTCTATCGCATATTTCATTTTGTCTGAATCATTAAGAATACAGCTCAGATAAATAAATTTTTTATAGTATATCAAATACTCTTTATTACAGCCTTGTTCTTGATTGCATTGGCTAAATACATATAAGTACCTGGCATGTATCTTATATACTTGCTTCTCTTACAAACTTCTATATTCTTCTCAGCATATGATCTCGTTTAACCATAGTTCTTTAAATCAAAAGTCATTCTTACTATATTAAATAGAATCTTGGATATCAATGAATCCTAGACAATCTGATATCTCGTTACGTTTCTTTCAAGTTCCAACCATATCTCTAAAGATTTTAATCCATTTTTATTATATGCTTCATTTATTGCTATAGCATTAATAATATTTAGATCAATTTCATCACAGATTCTGCTGTTCATATACCCTATGATATCTGTAATACTACTACACTCTAAAGAATCTAGAAGTAGTTTTTTTGACTTATCATAATCGCCTTGATAAATACCACGAAGAAAGTAAAGTTTCATAAATTTAAGAAAAGTGGACAACTAGCTTGACAAATTCCGTTCATTCGAGTACTGAATAATTTTTGCATCACCTACTATAGTGTAACTTTCAAAATTATATCAAGTTGGCAAGTATGATAAAAAGAAGAAACTTTCCTGTTCAATCTCCGGAATACTTTGATTTAAGACAAAAATTTATATCAATAAATTCACTTATATAAGATTTCTATACTCCTGTCTACTATCTACAACAGCATATATTGTTACTACCTTGTTTGTATGATCAACTTTATAAAATGCCAAATGCTTTTCCACAATCAATACTCTATATCCGAGTTTACGCAATATCGCATATCTCGGAGTACTTCCGGATTCTGAGCATTCAGAAAGTCGTATCATTGCTTTCTCAAGTTTATCAAGATAATTTAGTGCTACGTCTACACTTCCGGAATCATCTGCAATATAATAAATCAAATCTCTTAATTGGTTATCTGCTTTTTCAGTTCGGACTATTTGATACATATCAGTCCTCCCTATTTAGTAAGGTGCTTCGAATATCATCAAAGGTTTTTTGAAGTGATTCAACCCTTCCATACTTCACGTCTTCTTCTGCTTCTGCTAATGTACGCAGCAATTCCAATTCCGATGTCATTTGCTTGTATTCCTGCAAGCCTATTACAGCTGTATCTCCTCTGCCGTTCTTCGTTATGATTACTGGCTTTCTTGTCTCATGACATTGCTTAGATATTTCATTGTAATGATTTCTAAGGTCCGCTGATGGACGAATATCTATTTCCATATATTTCACCCTCTCTTATTAAGATAGTCATATTATATCATCTAACTACTATGCTAGCAATTACAAACTTTAGCCATTTCTCTTAACAACGTAATCCATAAGTTTTATACTAGCATCCCTTATTTTACTAAGAGATTGTATAATACCTGTGCCATTTCTGCTCGGTTTGTCGTATCTGTCGGAGAAAGCTTACCATTATGCCCACTGACGATTTCCGTTCCTACAAATAATGTCATGGCGTCTTCTGCCCAACTTGCTATCAGGTTTGCATCGATGTAATCCATTATTTGATTTCCTTCAACCTCTGTGGGAAGTTCACCAATGACCCCTAAGGTATTGTAGAGCAGGGTGAACATTTCCTGTCTGGTGATTTCCTGATTCGGTACAAACAGATTATCACCGATGCCCTTTGTGATACCAAGGGCTTTGGCCTTAGACAGGTAACCAGTATAATATGTATCTCCTGCATCCGCAAAGTTATCTGCCCCGCTTTCATCCGCTTCTATACCGTATGCCCGCATTAACATAGTAATGAATTGGCCTCTTGTTAATTTGGCATTAGGGCTATAGTGGGTTGCATCTGTACCTGTTGTTATGTTTCTTGCTGCAATGAAAGTGACTGCTTGACGATACCACGATGATTCTACCACATCACTAAAGCTCACTTTGTTATAGCCAATCATATACTCAGAAAAATGGTTGGTGGTAAAAACAACAGTACCGCTTGCTGCATCATATTTACCATTAACAGGATTGAGCTTGCCTTCACGATCGATGTAATAAACAACGATGGCATCGTCATCTTCCCCAGCTTCCGGTGTATAAGGAATACTAATAGTAGCCCTACCGTTACCAAATTGGGATATATTAGAGCTTCCGGCTGATACTGATAAATCATAAACCGGCCTATTACCAACCGCTTGCTGCATTTCACCAGAAAGCGTGCTTGTCTCTACCCTAGCCATACTAATTGTGATGTTGCCTGTTCCGGCCGCACCGCTAATCGTATTAACCGCCTCTGCATCAAAAGTTATACTTCCAAGACCTGTAGTGACTTTAACATCTGCCTTTGTATCATTCACTACTTTGTCAAAGGCTGTTCTATCTATCACTACTTCAACTGTTTTTGCATTGACACTCGCTTCAACTTTGATTTCTATCACTGCCTTCTGTCCAGCAGTTTCACTTGCCTTCGCCTTGTCAGTCAGGGATGTCATTTCACTTGCCCCTACGTCTGCCGTAGCAGTTCCGGTAGCCGCATTGGTTTGAGCTGTAAATGTAGTTGTGTCCACATCTGCAGATGGTACTGTCGGGCGTGTTGATCCTGAATTGTTGCCAGTGCTGATTAATGTCCATTGTGCATAGACGGTCATATCTTCTGTTACAGTAGTCGTCGGTGTAAATGTCGCACCGCTACCACCCGCTACGGTATTCCACCCGCTAAAAGTATAGCCTGTTCTCACTGGGGCTGTGGGTAAAGTGCTTACATTACCACCTAAGACTACTAACTTGCTTGTCGGACTTGCATCCGAAGTACCACCATTTTTATCAAAGGTAACCGTATTAGCAAGCACAGGATAGTCATTATTTACACTCGGTACGATTGTCCATGTGCTCGTCGTTTGCTCACTCTTATTTGCATTCAGTAACATGGCAAAATCATTGTTCTTCATGGCATCTGATGTTTTAGATATCACTGAAGCTTCATTTGGCCCCATACCTATACCTACTTTAACATCCACTGCAATTCCAGCCACAATCTGACTTGCATCACTATTCCAATAGCCATAAGATAAAATATTGCTGACAAAATCCTCGGCATCATATCCTATAAAACCGCCAACGATAGCACTATTCCCACCTGTTAAATTCCCAGTAGCATAGTTATTTGTGAACACACTTTCATAAGCATATCCTGCCAAACCCCCAACCGCGGCCTCAATACCACCTGTTACATCCACAGTGGCATAGCCATCCAAAATTGTGCACGCGTATAAATTCGCCACAAGACCACCAACATAAGTATAATTACCACTTGATATCATACCGGATGTATGGCTGTTTATTATATTACTATAATCGGCATATCCAACAAGACTACCTATATCGGCATATACTGCTGATGAATATATCGAAACATCCTCTAACCAAACATTACTAATTGTAGAACCCGAAATACCTCCGAATAGACCTGCATATACCAGCTCTGTATTCGGCATATCAAGTGTTCCCATTGTAAGATTGGTGATTTTTTTATTATTACCATCAAAATTCCCTCTAAAAAATACATAATCGCTTCCAATAGGAAACCAGTCATGCCCCGAAAGGTCTATATCCGTAACACTGTCAGCAATTTTGATGCTATAGCCTGAAAAGTCATTGCCATTATTAACCTGCTTGGCCACCCAGGCTAGTTCGGCAGCATTATCAATTGTATATGTGTCGGTATCTTCATCCAGGTCCGGATCCATTGTGGCCACATTACCAGCATCTGTCCAGTAATTTGTCCACCTTGCGTATAAGGTAACATTCGTATTGTCAAAATGGTAATAGTCGGCTTCAGCAAATTTATTTCCATCTTCATCCACCCAGCCTCCAAAATTGAGGTTTCCATTTGTAAGACCACTACCGGATGCCAATAAACATGGTTCGCCTTGTGCATATGCGTTACTATCTATTGGAGTCGTTCCTGTTCCTCCATTAACATCATAAGTGACAGTATAGGTTGGTTTCCACTTTGCATAGAAGTTAATATTTGTGCTTCCAATATAATAAGTACCACCTGGTTGAAAAACTGTCCCACTTCCGCCACTGTTAAGCGTCCAACCCTCAAATCTAAAATTCTCTTTCGTAAGCCCACTGCCGGATGCCAATGTAACAAAACTACCCGGCGTATAAGCATTACTATCTATGGGTTCAGTCCCCACACCTGTATTTGCATGATACGTTACAGTGTAGCTAGGGTTCCACTTCGCATAAAACTCAGTATCCCCACTGCCCATTGTATACGTTGCGCCAGCAGCATAAACCGTACCGCTTCCGTCACTCGAGAGCGTCCAGCCGCCAAATATATAGTTGGCCTTCGTCAGTCCACTACCAGATGGCAATGTGACCAAACCATCTTCTTCATAGGTGTTGATGTCAACAGGTGCATCCCCTAATCCTCCATTCGTATTATAGAGTACTGAATACGTTGGTTTTGGTGCCCACTGTGCATAGAGTGTCGTATCTTCTGTTATGTTCGTTGTAAAATCAAAGAATGAACCGCTTCCATCACTGGATAGCGTCCAACCCGTAAAATTAAAATGGGCCCGTGTTGGATCCGTCATCGTCGCCATCACTGAAATACCTTCAGCTATATGCATGACTTTATAATCCGTATCTAAACTCCTAAAAGTAACTGTATGGGTGGTAGCAGGCGTCGTAAAATATAGACCTTCAAGATAGGGATACCCATCATTGAGATCGTAAACAGACGTCCAATCCCTTAATGCTCCGTTATTCGCACTTAGCAGATCAGCAAAAGCCACATCCGTCATTTCATCCCATGATTTTGCTGTTGAATCGTCGGTTGCACGTCCTATTCCAAGCTTTGAATCCATATTACGTGCTACACCGCCTACTGTCTGTGTTACATCCTTATTCCAATAGGTATTTGTAATTATGGTTGCGACAGTGGTCCCCCTATAGCCAATCAATCCACCAGCAGATTGGTTAATAACATTGGTTTGTGATGTATTAATATCACCCGAGGCATAGCAGTTGGTAACGCTGCTTAAACCGCTATACAAACTCATCCCAATAAGTCCCCCAACCGTATTTGAGGATGTTACGTTTCCACTTGCAAAAGAGTTGGTGATATTACCAGCTCTCCCAAAGCCTACCAAACCACCTGCACAATCACCACCATATACTTCCCCTATGGCAAAGCAGCTTTCTATGTTGTAATAGCTATGTCCAATTAGGCCACCTGCATCCGATGAACCGCCGCCTGTCACAGCACCCGTGGCATAGCTATCACTAATCGTACCTCCTCCTTCAGCAAAGCCTACCAGACCACCAACATATTTGGCACCACTTCCTGATACATTACCCGTGGCATAACTCTCTGTAATGTTGCCCCCAGTCATCAATCCTACCAAACCACCAACAGGCAGCATACTGCCACCTGCTATGATGTTGATGGACGAAGAACAGCGATCAATGTCTGAAGTGCTAAGTCCCACTATACCGCCTACACCACGGCTAGAACTAAGCGCTAAAGTACCGCTACCACTTATGATACCAGCAGCCGAGCAGTCCGATATTGTACTACTATATGCCATGCCCACGATGGCACCGGCTCTTATAAAAACGTTATCCGCAACAGAAGTATAAATAGATACATCTGTCATATTAATATCTTTTATGACGGCATCATCAGCATATCCAATGAGACCAGCCTCGGTAAGATTCGATGGCTCTGATGCTGTTCCTATAGTCATATTGGATATGGTATATCCATTACCGTCAAAGGTACCTGTTAAAGTGTGCTGTTGGAATTCACCAATAGGTACCCAAAAATGTCCCGCAAGATCAATATCACTACTCAAAATAAAAGTAGAACCGCCGCTGGCATTATAATTGTCACTATTGACCTTATTTGCCACCCATGCAAGCTCTGCTGCATTGTCAATTGTATACGTATTCGAAGCATAATCATAATCAGGATCTTCCGTTGCTACATTTTCGGCATCTGTCCAGTAACCGGTCGTTTCGGCCACCACAGGTACCGTAAATGTTATACTCAGTGTCACTGTCATTACCAAAGCCATGAAAATACTGCACATTCTTTTTAATCTCATAAAATTCTCCTTAATACTATTTTTTATAGAGCTATACAATATATATACATCCTAGCAACAAATTTATTGAACTAGGCTAATACCACAAGTGTTATTTTATATGTTATACTAAAAGAAATGGTTTTCAATGACTGTAGTCATTGTAACATCTTCGACTTTTTGTGTCAATGAAGGAGATATAATATGGATAAAAAGAAGATTAATAGCAGACAAATGAGCGCACTAGAAACAAAAAAAAGAATCTACGAAACTGCCAACCGTTTGTTTAGAGCAAAGGGCTTTCAGAGAGTAAGCGTAGATACCATAGTAGAAACAGCTAAGGTTTCTAAAGGAAGCTTCTATGTTCACTTTGAGTCAAAGGACGCTTTGCTTGTCTCTTTGATTGGTGATTACGTAAATGAGATTGATTTAGACTATAAAAAATATATTTTATCTTTAGATATGACATCAGGCTCAGATATTCTGATGTCACTGGTAGGAAAAATTGCTGATGTTCTTACCCATTCTATAGGTTATGACCATATGAATACTCTGTATAGAGTACAACTAGAAAGAACCATAAACATGGATGCTATTTCCGGTTATAATAGAGACATCTACAAAATGTTTAACGACATACTTCAAAAGGGTGTCGAGCAAGGTGAATTCGTAACAGAGATTCCTGTAGATACACTTTCGAAACACTTGATGATTGCCTTTAGAGGCCTCACCTATGAGTGGTGCATTAGGCATCCTGATTTTGACCTAAAGGAAGAAGCTCTGAAGCATTTTGAAATATTTCTGAAAGGCATTAAAAAACAAAACTAATTTCATTTCCTCTGATGAGCAACCATAAAAAATCCACCTTATAATGATTCTAAGGTGGATTGTAACTGTTCAGTCGCCCCTAATCAAAAATGAAATCCGATTGATCATTTAACGCTTGCTTCACTGCTACAAATGTGTTGATTCCATGTTTGTGTGCAGTTCCTATATAAGACATAATCTTCGCAAAAGCATCTGCACCTTCTTTGGTTCTAAAACAACCAGACACCTTAGTTTTTATTTTTATCATTCGGATGTCCCTTTCGGCTTGATTATTATTGAAAGGTACAATAAAGTTTTTTGTAAAGAGGCAGATTGATTCCTTGTATTCTGACAAACGTTCGACCAATGCACGTACTTTTCCTTGGTCTTATCAGATTTTTTCAGAAGAGAAAATCCTTTTCCTTCATGCCCAATCTGGCCGCCTTGTTTTTTACCCGAAGGTTGACGCAAACTTTTTGGAGAAGGTTTTTTCAGTTATCTATTTTCCACAGCATTTTTTATACTTTTTCCCTGATTCACAAGGACATGGTTCATTACGTCCGATTTTCTTCTCTTTCACTAGAGGTTGTTGATTGAATCCATCGTTCGCAGCAACTTTTTTTTTCGGTTTTCCTAGCCTTTCCTCTCTTGCATTGAATAATTTCTGATACAAAGCGGCATACTCCGGTACTATCGGTCTTTCATCAGTAAACTGAGACCATTTCCTAAATGCTTCTCTAGCATTAAAGGGCTCCTTATATTTTGCCGTTTCATCTTGAGAACCATTATAAAAATGGAACTTGAATTCGGACCATTGTCCATTGACTCCTGGGTCATAAAACTTCGACTTTACTGACTTTTCACCAACAGAAAGCATTGCATCAATAGGGTGCATCAATACGATACTTGAAATCCAAGTTGCAAGCTCCGGCTGTTCTTCTAGGAGTTTATCCAGATAGACTTTTAATCCTAAGGTATCTTTCAAGTCTTCAATATAATATATGGATAGCGCTCTCAAATAGGCAAGTTTCGGGAATGAACCTACATTGTCTTTATTGATAGCTTCTTCTAAATAATTCAAATCACCATCAAAACATTTATATAATACAACAGGATACTCCTCTGTAATCGTGTAGCCAACTCGTCTGTCGATTGATTCTTCTGAACAAGCCACCAGATCAATAATATCCTTGGAGGATTCTTTTCTTTCCCACTGACCTAGAATAAATGGTAGATATACAGAAAGTAATCCATTATTCTGTGCATAATTATCCGGATCACTGATGTAGAACTTCATTTCTTTCAGGATTTCTCGTTCTGTAGCTTTCTTATTATCTTCTAAAAATTTTAGATATGAAAATGGTATCTTGTCTGAATCCCTCTTAAGATAATCGATTGCATCAGATACCGTTTTACCGTCTGCTACCACATTTTCTTTTTCTGTCTCAAGAAAATGCTCAAGCTCCTTTTTCTTCATAGCAATCATCAGATCCGTCAATCGTTCAGCAATAATATCACTCTCTATTATTGATAGACGGTTATATGCTTTGTTTAATATCTTAAAAGCCTTATCAAAATCTTTATACTTGGAGTAATCCATCCAATATTCATCAGAATAACCTATGTATCCCCATACATTATCCGTATAATCGTCAATTAATTGGATAAAATGCTGTTCTCCAACTTCAGGCTGTCCAATTAAATAATATGTTTCGGCTAAAGATCTTTTAAGATTCTGCACATTTAATTCTTCTTCCTGATTCAAGCCAAGTAAAAAGTTAAGTAAGTCGATTTTCAACCTTCCAATTGTTATTTTGTATTCTTCTTCAGCGTCCAAAAGAGCATTTCTAAGGGCATCATCATAATCCTGTACCCAATTTTGTACATATTGTGTACCATTGAATATATTATCAAAGGATTTCAAATCGCATAAATGATTTTCCTCAAAATATACAGTTAATTCATCGAATGCATCTTTCCAGCATGTCACAGCCTTGTGAGAATCCCCATTCAATTCATAACCATATCCTTCTTGCATCATTATATCGAGTTTTATAAACTCCGCATTAACCGGTTCAGGTTCTATTCCAACATATTTACTGCAGTTGATTTTATATTTCATCATTCATTCTCTCCTGTAAAATCTTTACATTCTCCCTTAATTCATAAGTGAAATCCGAAAGGTCATCCATTGTTATTACACCATCGTTGATTAGGCGTATAATATCAAAGAGCATATCGCGCTTTCTTAGCTCGAGAATCACCCCTGGCTTCTTTTTATCTTGTTTGATTTTCTTTTCCAACTCCCAAAATTTTGTTGATGCAGGCAAGTCATCATTCAAAAAGGTCATATATTCTTTAATGAGCTTTTCCATGTATGACTCCTGCCATGGACCAATCTTGTCTTTAAATATTTTCCAATCTTTTTTTGAAGGTTCCATTTATATTCACTCCCTTAAAAGTAAAATCTATTTCCAAATCTTCTATTAACGCACTTATACCTTTATACTTTAACCTACGTATCCATACCTTTCAAGTTCCGTTTTAAACGCGGATCTTCGAGGATATTTTTTTCTAAAATAATCCATATACCTCTGCTTTCCGTTACATATTCCTCTTGACTCCTTAATTTCTCCAAGTGCCGCAATAAATGCCGCACACTCACTATAGTAATTTCTACGATTAGCTTCCATAATGCCTGTAACACGTTTTTCCATTATCTTTTCCAACCTCGCAATTACTTTTTCGGCATATACATCATCAATTGAAACTGATTCTTTCCTCCTTGTATAGTGGCCTGTAAAATCGTTCAGTTCTCATGAGGATACTTTTTCTTATACCGATAAATATCATTAGCTGTGCTCTTAATAATAGTAACGATTAGGTTCTTTGTTTTGTTATAGTTTATCTCCTCAATCTTCTCAATATAATCTGCACACTTTAATATGGCTGATTTAATGGGTTCAAGCTTAAATGGGATGCTTGACACACTCGGATTTTTAACTTGAAGGTAAATGATTAATTTATTCTGAAGCCACCCTTTGCTAAATTGTAATCTACCAAGATAATCTTGTCATCTATTAAGGCGAGATTCTTTAGTTCATCTGTAAAACCTGATTTTGAAAAAAGTATATAATATTTATCTCTTACTTCTTCCTTAATAGCCATACTCTTATCTTGTAACTGCTTTAAAACAGGGACACCTAGCTTTTCATTTCTCCACTTGCATTCACCAAATATAAAGTTATGGCTTATATCATAACCAACAATATCTATTTCCTTATTCTTATCCCACCATCTACCTATTCTAATTAGCCTTAATGGAATTTCCTTTCTTTGGTTAATGTTTCTTACATGTGCTATTGCTATTTTTTCGAATTCATAACCTATAAAATCCATTAATTGTTTTTCAATAATATCTTCATATATGATATCAATATTTCCATCCATTAGTTCAGATACATGTGGATATACAAATCGATAATAGAACCTAAAAAAACTGTTATCGAGCATATATAATCCTACTCTTGATTTCACCATTTCCTTAGTTTTAATCGTACTAGGGAATTCTTTTCTAATAATCCCCAAATCAATGAGGCTATTTAGATAATATGTCAACTTTGTTTTTTCAACACCTGACAATTGGACTATTTCATTTTGTTTTGTACGGCCTAATGCTATCGCCGTAATAATTGTATTATAAACACTAACTTCCCGAAGTTCTTGCTTCAATAGAAATTCAACTTCATTAAATAATACTGACCCATTTTGTAAAATACTTGTTATAATATTTTCTTTTAGTGACTTTTTTCTATTGATACGACTGAGATAATAAGGCACGCCACTAAACACACTATAGAAAGCTACTTGCTCATGAAAATCAATATTAGGATAAAACCCTAGGGAAGATTCAAAATCCATTTCTGTAATTTTTAAGACACCTGTTGTTCTTCCATAAAGAGGATTTTTCTCACTTAACAATTCATTCTTCATAAAACTTATGGATGACCCACATAAAATGATTAATATATTCTTCTTTGACAGACTATGATCCCAGATTGATTGAAGTACTGAAGGTATACTTGAATTTCCCTCTACCATATAAGGAAATTCATCAAAAATAATCACAGTTTTTTCTTCCTCAATTAGATTCTCACTTATATAAGAAAACACTTGCTCCCACTGATTAAAAGAATCACTATAAATCTTTTTGGTAAAATGCTCTGTCATAACATTAGTAACTCTATTAAGTTGCATAAAGTCAGTTATTTGATGACCTGAATAGAATACATGCTTTTTGTCTTTAACAAATTCTCTCAAAATCTCAGTTTTACCAATACGTCTTCTACCGTATAAAACAATAAATTCAGCATTAGGACTTGAGTATTTGGTA
This sequence comes from Petrocella sp., assembly GCF_059865615.1. NCBI lineage: Bacteria > Bacillati > Bacillota > Clostridia > Lachnospirales > Vallitaleaceae > Petrocella > Petrocella sp. The sequence continues at coordinate 11,437 of NZ_JCBCDA010000024.1, forward strand.
TTTAAATAATCTAATTCATTTTTCCTTCCAACAAACATGGTTTTCTTCCTCTCAGTCTATAATAAATTCATGTTAACATATCCAAAGAAGATAGTCAAGTTTAGTATGGTTACGACTATACTAAACTTGACTATCCTCTTTGGATAGGGCATCTATTCCGCTCATATCATTTGCTTGTGAGTAAATACGCTTCACCATTAACCACTTAATACAGCAACGATCGGTATATCAGCAGGTGCAAATCTATATCTCATTAATTCATTTGTATCGACCCACAGCACTTGGTCATGATCTATCGAATAGTTCTTCTCTGGTATCTCACCAATAATCGAACAAGCATATCCATATAGATGAATGGTTCCAAATGCATAGGTATATTCAGATTCTTTAACGAATGAACCCACTTCAACATGAAGTCCCAACTCTTCATTGATCTCTCTAATAAGAGCTACTTCATGAGATTCTCCATCATCTACTTTTCCACCTGGGAATTCAAAATACCCAGCTAGAGCCTTGCCTTCTCGACGTCTAGCGATAAGTATCTGATTATCTTTATTTCTAATTATGGCTGCTACAACATGGATGGACATAAGCTCTCCTTAGGATATTAACATAAAATCAATTGGCAAGGTTAAGATTCTCTTCAAGAAATCTTGCAGGCATTGGCACTTCAAGCTCCCATACAAAACTAACAGGTCTCGAACCCGTGTGACTTACATATTTGGCTTTGCCCATGAATAAAAATGGACTGGCATGACCATCTCTTATCTTATATTCTCTAACAAAGAGTAAGACATCATTTCCTAATTTCTCATGATGGATATAGCGATATGTTGTAGGACTTGTATCCGATGTTTTATTCTGGCTCTGCCAATGAAATCTAGATTCATTCATAGGGTAGTCTTCATACATAGTCGCTTCAGAGAAATCCTTGTCACTCTTATTCAAGGTAATAAAGAACACATCTGTCTGACTTTCTTTGATATATAGGACACCTTCTCTAAATGAAGGCATACTATGATCATCATAGTAGCCAAGTCCAGCTAATATCTGATTGGTCGTATAGGTGCAGTGTACATCTAAAGGGCTATCCATTCTCGTCCTTTGATGACTCTCAACAAAATTCAAATGTTCATAATTATATTCTAAGATCTCAATGATTTCATTTCTTAGCTCTACAATTTCCCTTATAAGTTGCATCCCTTCAAGCATAGATCCCGTCTCGGACGTATCCGGTTTTTTGTCATAGAAACTGTAATAATATATAGCTAATATTTTAGAATCCGTAAATCCTTGGATTTCACCTTTAAAGTAAGCAAGCCCTTGTTCTATGATGGTTCTACTATTGAGATAAAAAAGATTCTTTAACTTACGAATGATCTTAATGTTATAGCTTGGTACAACTTTTGTATTAAAAGCTTCACAATGAAGGGTATGTAGACTTCGATTGCATTGTCGCCCATAAAAATCTACAAGATCTATATGATAATAATCCAAGAACCTTCTTAATGTCAGTGGTAATCCTGTTTCTGTTTTAAAAGATCTGACTCGGCTTATCAGAGAAGACTTGTTAATGATGGCATTTTTTATATTCGTTAATATATAGTCTTTGGCTAACTTCTCCATCTTAATATGACAGCCTCTTGGTAAACTTAAGGTCTCATCTTCAATCGTTTGCCTAACCGGTCTTTTTGATTTGTGCAGCAAGGCTCTAAACCTTTGTTCATAGTTATATTTCTCATGGGCTCTACCAACATAATCCAGTACCGTTAGACAATCTTTGTTCTCGGCATGCCTAAGTCCTCTACCTAATTGTTGTAAAAATACAGTCAGACTCTGGGTTGGTCGAAGAAATAAGACTGTATTCACATCACAAATATCAACACCTTCATTGTAGACATCCACTGTAAAGATCATTTTGATATCGCCACGTATAAGACGTTGTTTAGCCTCAAATCTTTCGTCATGATCTGTTTTACCTATGATTGCCAATGCCGGTATGTTCATCTCACAAAAAGACTTCGCCATGTACTGAGCATGTTCTACACTAACACAAAAGCCTAGTCCCTTAAGTTCCTCCATATCCGTCAGATAACGCTCCATACTGTTTATAACCGTTCTTAACCGTTGTTCATGATTAAGAATGTATAAGTCTGATAGATCTTTATCCTGGTAGCCTGCTTTGGTCCATTTAAGCGTTGACAGATCCACGTCATCTGTTATACAAAAATAGTGAAATGGCGCTAACAGTTTATGATCAATGGCTTCCGGCAATCTCATTTCTGATGCGATGCGATCATCAAAGTGTTCAAGAATATTCTTACCATCCATTCTCTCTGGCGTTGCCGTTAACCCTAGTAGTATCTGAGGTTTATAATACTCAAGTAGGTTCATATAGGAATTAGCCGCAGCATGATGAAATTCATCCACAATAATAAAATCATAATGATCGGGTGTCGTCTTGTTCATAAATTCATTACTGTTAAAGGAATTAATCATAACAAATAGATGATTGATACTATCTGGCTTAGAATGTCCAGACAGTATTTCTCCAAAATTGGGCTCTTTTAATATACCTCTAAAGGTTGCTTGTGCTTGATTAAGAATCTCTTCCCTGTGAGCAACAAACAACAACTTCGCATTCGGATTGTTATTATAGAATCTTTTAAAATCAAAAGCCGCAATAACCGTTTTACCAACACCTGTAGCTGCAACCAGTAAGTTTTTCATTCTACCAAAGATCTCTCGCTCAGCTCTAAGTTGCTCAAGAATATCTTCCTGGTAAGCATAAGGCCTAATATCAAAAAGAGGTATGGACGTAACCCGATCCAGATCGTAAGCACCTTGACGTTCAAATAATATGGCTGTTCTTAACTTCTCTCGGTTTGACTCATTTTGGTAATTATAGGATTCAAAATCGAAGCGGTTCCAATAACTTTCAAAAGTGGCTTGAAACTTTTTTACAACTTCAAAAGAATCTTTCTCACTGACTTTAAGATTCCATTCAAGGCCACTGGTCATTGCTACTTTTGACATATTAGAAGATCCTATATAAGCTGTTGTAAAACCAGTGTCTCTATGGAACATATAGGACTTAGCGTGAAGCCTTGTATGCTTCGTATCATATGAGATCTTGATTTCGACGCCAGGAATCTGTGCCAATTTCTCAATAGCACCTGCATCTGTAGCACCAATGTAGCAAGTTGTAATGATTCTAACCTTGCGACCTGGAACTTTGGTGAATGCTTTGAGCTCATCATAAATCAGCCTCAGACCACTCCACTTCACAAAAGAAATGAGCATGTCGATACGATCTGACGATTGAATCTCTTTGTTCAGTTCAGATATAAGATCCGGTTCTTTGGTTGATCCAGTAAAAAGTGAACTGCTTGCAATAGAAGTGACCGGCCTTACTGGTACCAGTTTGTCATTAACCGCATAGGCACTGTTTAGTTTAGAATAGATCGATAATAATAATTCGGAGGTCTCTGAAACCTTATATGTATTAAATGTATCTTCTTCAAGATTCTCTGACAGCAGTTGTATCAACCTATTACATAACTCAATCTGATAGACCATATCGCGCTTATCTTTTCGGTCTTTTCTTTTATCTTCACGAATAAAGATCAAGGCTTTTCGAACCACTTCTTCAATATATTTGGACAATATTAAATAGGCTTCACCTTCATCAAGTGGTTGCCTCTCAACCTTATCCCCTATTGCTTCAAGCTCTGATATTTTTTGTTTGATTTCGTCGTTGATGAGTTGCTCATAGATGCCTGTTTGCATGGTTGTCTCCCCCGTTATGTATCTTTTTATATTTGCTTAAGATTTATATTCTTATTTAGAAAGTAATTTATCCAAAGCATTACGTTCTTTAGAATATTTCTTAGCTAAATATTCTCATTATTTTTTTCACCTAAGTCATTGATAGCGTCTTGCACCTGTTTAATAAGTTCATCTTTATCAGGGATATAGTAAACATATTTCGATGCAAAAATCTGGTTTTCAAGCCCACCAAGAGCATATTCTGCAACAATTTCCGAAGTATCAGCACAAAGAATTATACCTATCGGTTTATCATCACCATCATCATTTACCTCATTGGCATAATAATTAACATACATGTTCATTTGACCAATATTTTCTGGTTTAAGGCTCCCCATCTTCAAATCTATCAAGACATATGCCTTTAATATTTTATTGTAAAAAACCATATCCACATAGTAATGCGTATTTCCCAAGGTAATTCTCTGTTGTGAGCCTACAAACATAAATCCACGTCCCAATTCAAGAAGGAATTTTTCGATTTTTACAATCAATATCTTTTCCAAATCTTTTTCAAGCATCGGTTTATT
>NZ_JCBCDA010000028.1:0-102322 GCF_059865615.1 Petrocella sp.
TAAGTATCTAAATGAAGATGGAGAATTATCATTTTTAGATTCGAAATCTGCAGAGCAGTTCCAAGACGAAGGTGATGTAACATTATTCCTTAACAGATTTGGTGATGCTGTTTATATCGCTGGTGATTTAGGCGATGTTGATTCATCAACAATGTATGCATTTGTTACAGCTGAGATTAAGGATCAATATCCAATGGGTAGAAATGAATATATTAATCTTGACGTTGTAAATGAAGCAGGAAAAGTTGTTGAATATGACATTAATGTTGAAGATGTTGGTGTTGATATTGATGGTAAGGTCCATTTCACTGGTGATTCTGCATTTGATCGATGGGATGTAGACAATGTAGTAAAAATTACCTTTGACAAAGATGGCGAAATAGAAGGTGTTGAAGTTATTGATCTTTTAGAAGCTAATACAGGATTAGAATTTGAAACAAAGGATAGATTTGTTGCTGGCAACAAACTATTAACAAGTGCAGTTGTATTTGATATCTCAGATTATACTGATGATGCTGATGCTGATGATATTGCTGTAGCATTGTTAAAAGATGTTAAATTCACAGAAATTGAAGACGGTGATGTCTATGTTAATGACAAAAATGAAGTTGTAGCAATTGTCGTTAATGCAAGTGATTTAGGTTCTGAAGCAACAGATAAAGAAGCAATTGCAACAAAAGATGCTGTCAAATTAGCAGGAGAAAACACTTGGAGATTAGAATTAATCGTTGATGGTGTTAAAGCAGAGTACTTTACTAAAGAAGATAATAAAGACGCAGATGCAAATACTGCTGCTGCTGCTGTTGAAGCTGGGGACTTATTGATTGTTAAGATTAATGATGCCACAGGTGATGTTGATTTAGTTGCTCCGGCTGATGATATTGTCACTGATTATGAAATAGCTGCAAAATCCAATACTGCTAGAACATTAAATACAGGTATTGATGGTCTTGGAAATGTTGTATATGATCTTAAAGATGCTAAGATATTTGATGCAACTGATTCTTACAAGGCAATTACAATGAACACTCTTGCAGTTGGTGATACTGTAGACTTATTGCTAGTAGAAGATAGTGCTAGATTTGTAATCTATGCAGTAAGAACTGCTAAAGCAGAATAACAAAAAAAGAAACCAAGGGGACGGTTCTTCCGGCTCAGTGGGGTGACAAAAGTTAATACAGTATAATAGAGACCCGTTAGTCATGAATTTGGCTAGCGGGTCTTTTTCGCGGTGAAAGTGATATTTCGCGCATAGTTGGGTTGACCGAGTTAATATGGAATGTTGTAAATGAATATGATATAATTATGTTAGATAAGGGTGTTAATATATAATATATTGATGATAAGGGGCGAGATAAAGTTTATGCCAACGATATGTATGTTCAGAGGAATATAAATATTTATGAATTATAGAGACCATTTGCCACCTCATTTTCATGCTGAATATGGAGAATATAATTGCTGTATTTCTATAGAAGAAGTAGAAAAAATAAATGGTAATATGCCAAATAAGCAATTAAAGATGATTTATGGATGGGCAGCATTGCATCAAGAAGAACTCAGAGAAGTTTGGTATCTTGCGCAACAACAAAAAGAATTATTTACAATTGATCCTTTAAAGTAAGAGGAGGTGTCTTAGATGAAAACAGTTCAAATGCCAAAAGATGTTAAAGCATATTTTGAATCAGGACCAAGAAAAATAGTAAATTTAATAGCGAATGATGATTATACTTTGACAGTCCATTTTGATAATGGAGAAGTAAAACTTTATGATATGAATGAAATGTTATATGGAGTATTTGAAAATTTGAAGAATAAAAACAAGTTTAAAGAAGCCTTCATTGATGAATTTGGAAACATTGCTTGGGATATCAATAATAAAATAGATTCAAATAATCATTGGAATAATAGGATAGATTTATGTACGGATTCAGTTTACCTTGAGTCAAAGTTAATTAGCAACCAGAGGGACTAAGCAATCACAACCATAGCAACCAAAACCAAAGGGACGGTTCTTCCGGCTCAGTGGCGTAACAAAAGTTAATACAGTATAATGGAGACCCGTTAGTCATGAATTTGGCTAGCGGTTTTTTTGCCTTTAAAGAGCTGTTTTGTGAATAGTTGATAATAATGTGTGATATGGAACAAGGGCTAAGAATTTACTCTAAATTTCGTTGCAAAAAAACTGGTATTTAACATTGACTACACCCTATTCAGTAGGGTATAATTACTTATGGGGTATATAATATGACAAGAGAGTTTATAAGAACGAATGAGTTTGAAAAGTGTTGTAAATCACTAGATTTATCTGAAGATAACATTAGGGAACTAGAAAGTTTTCTTTGTCTTTATCCTGAAGTGGGAGACCTGATTCAAGGAACAGGTGGGCTGAGAAAACTAAGATGGTCATTACCGGATACTGGAAAAAGTGGCGGGATAAGAGTAGTCTATGTTGACTTTGCATTTTATGAGAAAATATACTTTATATCAGCCTACTCAAAATCTGAAAAAGTCAATTTATCAAAAGAAGCGTGTAACCAAATTAAGAAATATATTAAGTTACTTAATGATGAAATAAGAAAGAAGTGATTGGATGGATGTAGCAAAAAGTATTTTTCAAGGATTAGCAGAATCTATAGAATATGAAAAAGGGGATAAAACTAAAGGTAATCGTCATGTAGTTGAGATTGCCGATTTACCCCATTTTCATGGAGGACAGATCAAAGAAATCAGAACAAAGAAGAAGTTAAGTCAAGCGGCTTTTGCCAGAGCATTAGGTGTAGCAGCAAAAACTGTTGAAGCATGGGAAGCTGATAAAAACATTCCTTCTGGGCCAGTTCAACGAATATTAAGTATGATCAATCAAGATCAAGAGATACTTGAGAAAAGTAAAATATTAATGGTGAAGTAAAACCAAACAACCAGAGGAACAACCAGAGGGACGGTTCTTCCGGTTTGATGGCGTAAAAAAATTAATACAGTATGATAGAGTCCCGTTAGTCATGTACCGACCTCCAATTGTTAGATTTTTAGGTCTAACTTTTGGGGGTCAGTACAATTTGGCTAGCGGGTCTTTTTTACCTTGAAAGTGATATTTCGTACATAATTAACCGGGCTATTGCATAAGTTGAAGGTGGATGATATCATGTAACTATAGCAAAGGTGATTATAATAGGGTTATGCTTATACTATATTTGGCAAAGGGCAATATAATTATGAAGATTTATTTTGACATGAATATATACAATAGAATATTTGATGATCAGTCACAAATCCGAATACGATTTGAATCAATGGCAATTGATATTCTATTTGAATTAATTGAAAAAGAAGCTTATGAATTAGTTTGGTCATTTATTTTGGAATATGAAAATAGTAGAAATCCATTTATGGAACGTAGAGTTCACATTCAGGCGATTTCATCTTTATGTAAAGTAGTTGTGCACCCAAATAATAAAATTAGAGATATGGCTAAGGAAATAACTTCAAAGTCAAATGCAAAAGATAAAGATGCACTTCATCTTGCGGCTGCAGTTTATAGTGAATGTGATTGTTTTTTAACCTGTGATGATAATTTTCTAAGAACTATAGAAAGAAATAAAAGTAACCTGAAAGAAACAATAGGATTAATAAAGTTATATAATCCTATAGATTTCCTTAGGAAGGAGATGGATATTAATGTTATTGAATGATAAAAGCGGTTTTACAGATAAAGAAATAATTGAAAAAGGGTCTAGAATATTAATTAAGGAACTAGGTTACTCTGGTTTTCTAAGGTTTATTAGACACTCTGAAAATATAAGTAGTGAGGACTATGTAAAACTAAGTGATCATGTATTTGAAGAGATGTCCTTAGATGATATTTATGATGAAGCCACAACCCATTGGGAAAACCGCAGGTAACCAGCAACCAGACAACCAGAGGAAAAAAACCAAGGGGACGGTTCTTCCGGCTCAGTGGGGTAACAAAAGTTAGTACAGTATAATAGAGACTCGTTAGTCATGAATTTGGCTAGCGGGTCTTTTTCGCTTTGAAAGTGATATTTCGCGCATAGTTGGGTTGACCGAGTTAATATGGAATGTTGTAAATGAATATGATATAATTCTCCTAGATAAGGGTGTTAATATATAATATATTGATGATAAGGGGCGAGATAAAGTTTATGCCAACGATATGTATGTTCAGAGGAATAAAAATATTTATGAATTATAGAGACCATTTGCCACCTCATTTTCATGCTGAATATGGAGAATATAATTGCTGTATTCGATAGAGCAACTAAGTACATTAGGAACTATTTTTAGATATTTCCATTGGAGATCTCTTTTCTCTTATTGAAAGCTTCGTTTATATAAAGGCACTTTATAATGAACATTATTTCGCATCATATATTGACTTTTATTAACTTTTGTGTTAATATTTAATATATAAAGGAGGGAATATTATGATAGCTGAAAGCTTTGAAAACATAGTAATACCTATTACTGATTTTAAAAAACATATTGGTAAATATCTAAAAGAACTCACAAACGCCAAAATACTTCTCAACCATAACAAACCTTCCGCTGTAATTGTACCTTACGAGCAATTTAAAGCTATGGAAAGTATTGTAGAAAAACAATTGGACTTAGAGTTGATTAAAGTAATGGAACAACGACTTAATGATCCAAATACTAAATATGTTGATAGTGATGAATTTTTTGAAAGTCTTGGTGTTTAAAGATGCAAGGTTATAAGATTATTTGGGCTGAAAGTGTTCAAAAGGATATCAAAAAATTAAAACTAACGAAAGTTCAAATATCTAATCTAAGAGACAAAGCAAACAAGATAGCACAAAATCCTTTGCCTAAAGCGAGAGGTGGTTATGGTGAGCCTTTAGCAAGAGAGCTTAAAGATTATCTAAAGTTTAGATTTGATGGTGATTATCGGGTAGGATACAAATTAAAAGAAGAAAATGGTGTTATGATCATTGTTATAGTTGGTTTGAGAAAAGATAGTAATATTTACAAAGAGTTAGAAAAAAGAATTGACGAATAATGGCAACCACCAAACCAAGGGGACGGTTCTTCCGGCTCGGTGGGGTAACAAAAATTAATACAGTATAATAGAGACCCGTTAGTCATGAATTTGGCTAGCGGGTCTTTTTTGCCTTGAAAGTGATATTTCGCGCATAAATGCTTGGGTAGGGTTGAGATGGAATGTTCTAATAGAGTATGTTATAATTATGCTGAAGGAAGAATATTACTATGATATTTTGAAAGAGGTGACAAGATGCCAACGATAAGTATGTTTTATGGCATAATAATTAGAATGTTTTGTGCTCCAGAAGAACATAATCCTCCCCTTTTTCATGCTTACTACGCAGAATATAAAGCAATTATTGATATAAAAACCTGTGAGTTAAAAGAAGGATATTTACCCCAAAAGCAGCATAAACTTGTTTTAGCATGGGCAGAACTTCATCAAGAAGAGTTGATGGCTAACTGGGAAATAGCTATGAATAGCGAACTTCCTTTTAAGATTGATCCATTAAAATAGGAGGTGTAATTATGTATCTTGCTGTTACCAATGTTAAGCCTTTAAGCGATTATCAGTTACTTATAACTTTTGATAATAGTGAAAAAAGATTATTTGATATGAAACCTTACTTAGATAAAGGTATTTATAGAGAGCTGAAAGATGAAAGTAAATTCAAATCGGTTAGGGTCTCTTTTGATAGTATCGAATGGTGTAATGAAGCAGATATTGATCCGGAATTCTTGTATGAGAAAAGCTCTGAATATGTATTTGAAAAGGCTGAGTGAAACCAGAGCAACCAGAGGAGCAACCAGAGGGACAGTTCCTACGGTGCGGTAACATTACAGAGTTAATACTGTAGACGAGTGGGCTTTTAATTATTCGCGCAGAAGTCTTTTATAAAAGACATAGAAAAGAATTATCACAGTAAAGTCTTGTATAAAAGACCTTACTGTGATACTATTATTTTGAGGTGATACAATTGCAGATAAAAAGAACTTTCTATTTAGATAAGATCCAATCAGTTCTTGGGAGGCAAGTTATTAAAGTGCTACTTGGTATGCGTCGTGTTGGCAAATCTACTTTACTCATGCAGATTCAGGAAGAACTCATTAAACAAGGTGTAGCTAAGGAGCAGATCATTAGTATCAATTTTGAATGGATGCAATTTGAGCCGATTAAAGATTATACAATGCTAAATAAATATATTCGTGAGAAAATGATATCCGATAAAAAATATTATGTATTTCTTGACGAAGTACAAGAAGTAAGTGGGTTTGAAAAAGTCGTCAATTCACTGAATGCAGAAGGTATTGCAGAGGTATTCATTACGGGCTCAAATTCAAAACTTCTTTCAGGAGAGCTTGCGACCTATTTGACGGGTAGATTTTATTCTATTGAGGTATTACCATTGTCCTTTTCTGAACTCATTTCAGTAAAAAGAGATGGAAAGAAAGACGAAGTATTTCTTAGTTATTTACAAGCAGGTGGTATGCCCGGTACATTACAGTTTGAAGATCATAATACAACAAAGAATTATTTGATGGATATGTATCAGTCAATATTGTTAAGAGATATTGTTAAACGGCATAATATTAGAGATGTAGAACTTCTTCAAAGGTTTATGATGTATATGATGCATAATATAAGTCAGATTTTTTCGGCAGTTTCAATAACAAAATATCTAAAGAATGAAGGCCGCCGTTTATCTAAAGAGACCATTTACAATTACATTGATGCTGCAAAAAGTGCATTTTTAGTACATGGTATTCCAAGGTATAATATAAAAGGGAAAGAAATCCTTAAAACGAATGAGAAGTATTTTATGAATGATCTAGGATTTCGATCAATATACTTCAACAATGAACAGGATATCGGGCAAGCACTTGAAAATATTGTATATCTTGAATTAAGGCGAAGAGGCTATACGATTTATATAGGTAAGCTAGAAGATCAAGAGGTAGATTTTATAGCTGAAAAAGGTTCTAATAAGATGTATATACAGGTTACTTATCTTCTAGCAGAGGCATCCACGATTGAAAGAGAGTTTTCTGTACTTGAAGCCATAGCAGATAACCATAAAAAATTAGTCCTATCTATGGATAAAGTTGACCGCTCAAGAAACGGTATCATTCATAAAAACATTGTAGATTTTTTATTAGACCAGCAACCAGGCAACCAGAGGGACGGTTCTTCTGGCTCAGTGGGGTAACAAAAGTTAATACAGAATAATAGTGTCCCGTTAGTCATGAATTTGGCTAGCGGATCTCTTTTGCCTTGAAAGTGATATTTAGCGGCTCTTTGTCAAATCTTGGGATAATCCCTATATAAAAAAGATGTTGTGATATTCAAACATCTTTTTTTGATGTCTTTCAAAGCCGATGGTGGTAAGGTCGTAGACCTAATAGTATATTCTAAGAAAAAAACAGAGAAACACTTATTACACTATATTGCCTACCCAAATGGGTAGTAGCATTAAAATTATAGTTTTTATATAATAAAGACATGATTTGCAAATCAGAAACTAAATAAATACGGGTAGCGTGTCAACTAGCCAAAAAATTTCCGATGCAAAGGAGGGTAATTGTTTTCAGTCACTTAAGCTAAACACAAACATATTATAAGTAGATTTATTATTATGAAGAGATTGACTAATAGGATGATCAGTTTTATACTTACACTAGTGATGCTTATTAGCATTACCGTTCCTGCCTCTGCGAAAGAAGTACAACAAAAATTTGTAGTTGACGGAGTCACATATACAATATCAGAAAGCTATGAAGGCGATACAAAAGTTGTAAAGGTAACTGGTGGTGGAGAAGAATCTGTCGTAAAACTCACTGATGATACTATGGAAATTAAAGAAGCTGGTGCAAAACAGAGTGCCAAGTTTAAAATTGATGATTCATTAAGTGCAGTAAAACCAACAGCGGAAGCATCAAAAGCAACAGCATCAAAATATTCCCTATATTGGAATTACAGCTACTATTATAGTGATAGTAGGATTAACACTTCTGGAATGTTCTTTAGTTTAAGCTTAGGCAATACATATGGTAGATGGGCTGGATATGACAGTAAAAATCTAGTGGCTCGCGATAAAGCATATGAATTTTGTTCGGAAGTAAGAGACTTAGATTCAAACTTATGGGCAGCTTCTGCGGCTAGTGGAGCTAGTGCAGGTGCAATAGCTGCTGCTATAGCTAGTGCTGGACCAACTGCTGGTATAGGAACAATTATAGGAATTGTAGCCGCAATACTTGCTGGAGGAGTTGCAATTGCTGAATGGGTAGCGGCATATAACTCATCTTTAGATTGCAATCAATTGTTCTTGCAATTTAAGCAAGCCCTTTAAAATCGGAAAGGTAAGTTTATGAAATCAAGTATCATATTTATTGTTTCAATTTTACTTTTTGGAAATATTGGACTAATTTGGCTAATCATGAAATATAGGCACACAAATTTGGCGGTATTTAGAACTGCAATTATTGCATTGTTGTTCATAGATATCTTCAGTATGATGGCAATTATCTCAATTTCTCAAAGTCATTAACAAAAAATTGCAACCAGAGGGACAGTTCTTCCGGTTTGATGGTGTAACTTTATGATTGTTTGGTAATCGCAAACTTTTGTCAACATTTTATCTTCACCTAAAATTATTGGCTATGAAATCACGAATCATGATTTGCCATTTACTCGGATGTTCAAATCCAAGACGATTATTTACTACCTTTGTATTTTTTGTTTTAATCATAACAATTAGTGTGTCTTCATAAGTATATATTTTGTATGCGAAATAGTAGTTCTTCTTTATTTAAGCTGAATTTAGACAGGAGGGTTCAAGTACTTTTTCAATTGCAAGTTGAACTGCTTCTTTTTTACCCATTCACGCCTTCTATCAACCAGCAGTTAAATATCACTCTATCAATCTTTGTTAAAAGCATCAATATAATTTTTATAAATAAAAACTTTTTTCCTTTTACGATTATCAAGATTACTTAGAACCCCTTCATCGCAAAGTCTCTCTAGCAAGCGACCACTTGTTGCAACACTGACATCCAATTTGCTTGTTACTTCTTCAATATTAATTGTCGGTTTGTCAAATAATCCTTCATAGATTACAAGAGCATTTTCACTTATTCGCCCCATTGCATTGATTTTCTTTAAATCTTCTTCTCTAAGTGCAGATATACTTCGTGCAATTTCCACTGCTTCTTGTGCTGTTTCTATAAGGCCTGTTAAGAAGAATTTGATCCAAGTCTCATAATCACCTTTTACATGAATATTAGATAAGCATTCATAATAAGCTTGCTGGTTTAGTTTTATAAATTTTGATAGATAGAGTGTCGGTTTGTGTAAAATGTTATTTGTAGCTAAATAAAATGCAATTAATAATCTCCCTACCCGTCCGTTTCCATCTAAAAAAGGATGGATCATTTCAAACTGACTGTGGATGAGAGCAGCTTTTACAAGCGGTGATATTCTATCATTTTCATGCATAAATTTTTCAAAGCTATCCAAGCAATTATTTAGATAATCAATTGATGGTGGCACATAGCTTGCTGTGCTAATTGAATATCCACCAATCCAGTTCTGAGATCTTCTGTATTCTCCCGGGTTGCATGGCGAGCAGTGAAGTGAAGCTTCACGACCAGCCGGCGTTTTATTTTCTCCTCTGACACCATCCATAAGGATTCCATGAATTTCTCTGATTAACCTTAATGAAAGTGGCAAAGTTTCTAGCCCTTCATAACCATAGCTTGTAGCTTTCACATAGTTCTCAATTTCTGCAACATCATTTGGTACTTCATCTGCCATTCCGGCTTCTGCCTTTATTAGATCTGAAAAAGTCGCTCTTGTACCTTCAATCTGCGAGGAAAGCGTTGCCTCTTTTCTCGCATACATATATACAAAATAACTAGGGGAAATTAATGTGTCAGTCACTTCATCCAGTCTACCAATATATCTGTTTGCTTCAGATATCAAATAAATCATTTCATCATCATATTGAATAACTGGATTTTTCGGTGGTAATGGTTCCGGTACAAAACATGAATATTCTGCTTTACCACTATCCTTGATATTGTCTTTTGATTTACCGCTAGGGCAGTCAGCTTGGCTTGTGTTGATACACTTCTTAAGCCATATCCTTTGGCTCGATCTAAGTCGTGGAATCGCTTCTGCTCAGCATTCTTACTTTCTATACTGGCTCTTTTATGATACTTTTCTTTAAAGATAGCGTCTTTTTGTTCTTGTGACTTACTATAAAATTCAGCGGTATTAAGGCCAATTGAGAGTACTTTCTTTTTTGCTTTTTTTTCGGCACATTCTTCTCTGAAATTACATTTTTCACAATCCTTTTTTAAGAAGCTGTACCTGTAACCTTCTCGATAATCTTCTTCTCTTTTGGTCTTATAATACTTTTTATTCCTGAATAACTTTTTGATCGGATAGGTTATATAAATCTTGTAGAATTAATAACTTACTCATTAATTCAGGTTCTTTTGCAGTTAGAAAAAAATAATTTTCAAAAGCTAAATTTCTGCAAATACAGTGTGCCAAAATAAAAAAGTTACCCTATTGACACAACTTGAATATGTAGTATAATGATAGTATCAAAACAAAACGAATACCCTATTGATACAAGGAGATATTATGGATTATAGCATATACTCACAAAATAAAAAGTTATATAGCGGTGCAGAACGTAAAATAGGCGTTACTGTTGGTAGCGAAGACTATATACTAAAATTTAGAAAAAAAGAACGTTTTCTAACTAGAAATAATCATATATCAGAGTATTTAGGCTGTAGAATCATGGCAACTATGGGGTATGAAGTTCAAGAAACTTATCTTGGTACCTACAAAGGTGAAGAGGTTGTGGCTATAAAAGACTTTGTGGCTAAGGGTCAACAATTCGTTGCATTTAATGATGTTGGTGAGAGTAGCATCGAAGAAGATAGAGAAAAATTCACATATGATTATGAAGGCATTACAGATATCCTTTTGGCTAATAATAAATTAGCTGACCCTCAAAACACGATTAGTCAATTCTGGGAATTATATATACTGGATGCACTTCTTGGTAACTTTGATCGACATGGGGGTAATTGGGGATTCATAAAGGAAAACAATGAATATCGTCTGGCACCAATATTTGACAATGGATCATGTCTTTTCCCAAAAATGATAGATGAAGATGAGATGGCAAAAATTATCGCTGATCAAAGTGAAACAGAAATGAGAGTGTTTGCATTTCCAACATCGCAGATATTACTTAATGGGAAAAAGAGTTCCTATTATGAAGTGATTAGTAGCATGGCTTACAAAGAATGTAACGATGCACTTATAAAGGTATATGAACGATTTAATATGGAGGCAATAGTAACAATCATTGATTCAATAAAACATATCAGTGAGACACATAAAGCTTTCTATAAGCATATGATTCAAAGTAGATTTTCCTTGATAATCAGAGCAACATATGAAAGGATGAATGGAAATTGAAAAAGAAATCTGTCGAAGCGACGATATACTCAATGGACTTACTAGATATAAAATATGCTGTATGCCATCTTACACAAACACATTATGAGGATGACTCCTTTGAATATGTATTCAAACCATATTATCAGGTAATAGATTTACTGACACCTGAAACTTTTCAAGGTATACCTGGCCTTAATCTGGAGCTTAGAAAAGAAACTTATCTAAGAGAAAACAAAATTCCAACATTCATATATGAAAGAGTACCCCAGGAGAATAGAGAAGATCTTTGGACCTACCTTGATGAGGCAGGACTTGAGTATATGGACCCTCTTGAATGGCTCATAAGAACAGATTACCAGTATACAGGTGATAATCTTGTTGTTGATCAATATGTCGAGCCAGATACTCAGCTCTCTACAAAAAATATATACCCTGGTCAATCATTCGTGTTTGATAGGGTTACAGATATTGGGAAAAATAACTACCAGCGCCTTAAAATTCTACTTGATATCATAGTAAGATGTGCCACTTTAAAAGCTGGAGATTTCTATATTGACGACTCAAATAGAAAAGTTATCTACGCACTTATTTATCCACTATATATAGTAGAGCAAAGTAAGAGAAGAAAGAAACAAGAAGTTGGTATTGAGATCGCAAAAAAACAAAAAAAATATATTGGCAGAAAAAAAGTAGCAGTTTCAATACCACTATTAGCTGAAATGATTGATAAGCTTGAAGAGAAAGAGATAACGGTTAAAGACGCCATGGTTAAGCTTGGTATTTCATCAAGAAGTACTTTTTACAGAAGGATAAAGGAGTTCAAAGAGAACTCTGTATAATAAACCAGAGGGACGGTTCTTCCGGTGTGGTGGTGGTAACAAAAATTAATACAGTATAAGTAAGACCCCTTAGACATGAGTTTGGCTAGCGGGTCTTTTTTGCTACGAAAGTGATATTTCGCGCATAGTTGGATTGACGCCTTAACCATACATTAAGAAACAAATGCAGGAAAAGAATCTTTTCAAAGATTATACACTGCAAAGTATATTGGATAAACTGGATGTTATAGAATGCTTTGAGCAGCCAGGTCAAGTGGTTCGTGTAGGCGAGATTCTAGAAAAACAGAAGCAAGGATATAGTGACCTTGTAGTTGAACCGCCAACCTCGTTATGAGTTGTCGGGAATCCAGGTTATCAGAGACATATGAAGATGTGGTTGAAAAAATGATTGTACTGGTTAGAGAAGGATCGAAATATGGAATTTTCTTTGTTTCTACTGCAACAAATAGAGAAGAACAGAACGGCATCTTGATGGGAAGTATGAAGGAGCAGAATTTATTTGGTACACGAATGCCTTATGGAACACAAGAAAAAGAAATTGAAAGCGGAGATGGATACTATATTATCAAAAACAAATATATAGGTTTAAGAACTGCAAGATATCAGAAAACTCTGTAAACTTGCGAGAATGTGAGGAGGAGAAGAGTATTAATTTTTATTTGATTTTACCCTTAGAAATGCTATAATGATTTTGACAAGGTCGTGGAAGTTAGATGGAGGTTAAGTATGAGACTTGTAGAGTTTTCAGATCTTAAGACCGGCATGCAGATTGCCGATGATTTCTATAGCATCAATGGAACCATATTAGCAAAAAAAGGCACGGAGATAACAGAGCGTTATATACAGAATTTGTCCCAATATGAAATCCCTTATTTATACGTACTGGATGATTTTTCCAAGGATCTTGAGATTCAATGTACCATAACTTCAAAAAGCAGAAATGAAGCCACACAGAATCTTAAGAAGTTATATTTGGCCATTCAGAGTAAGAATAAAGGTCTTTATCATAAGTACATGCAGGCCTGTTTAGAGTCTATTGATAAGTTGACGGAAGATATTATTAGCGAAAAAATTGATTTGTATGATGTTTTTGATATTAAGATGATTGAAAATTATGCCTATCAACAACCGGTTAATGTAACGGTTATTTCTCTGATTATTGGTAAATGTCTAGAATTGTCATCCCTTGAGATGTACCGTTTAGCTATAGGTGCGTTTTTTCATGATATCGGTAATATGTTCATACCCAAAGAGATTCTAGAAAAAGAGGGGGCATTCACAGATGAAGAGTATGAATTAATTAAAACCCATACCGTGGAAGGGTATCGTTTCGCCAAAGATGAGTTCAACTTGCCTATGCGTAGCTATTTAGCTATTTTGCAACATCATGAGCGCTATGATGGTGGTGGCTATCCGACAAAGAAAGCTGGAGAAGACATCAGTATCTATGGTAGAATCGTAGCCATTGCAGATGTTTTTGACGCCTTGTCCAGTCGAAGACGTCAAAGGGATGCCCTTAATCCGGCACAAGCCTTTAAGATGATCATTGAGGGCATGGGCACTGCATTTGATCCTAAGTTGGTTAGAGCCTTTGCAGAACGGGTATCACCTTATCCAATCGGCTTCACTATCAAACTGGAAGATGGAAGGGAATGCATCGTTACCAAGAACTATAGAGGAAAGCCTTTTAATCCGGAAGCCAGGGTAATAAAAGAGGATAATAAAAGATTAGAGACGCCCTATCTTATTACAGTGGGGGTTGACTAGCTCTGGATTTTTATAGTATATTATTATAGTGATTTTGGAGAGATGTCCGAGTGGCTTAAGGTGGCAGTCTCGAAAACTGTCGTTCTCTAAAGGAACCGGGGGTTCAAATCCCCCTCTCTCCGTTTGAGTGGAATGGGGCATGTCCATAGGATAATGCCCCATTTCTTTGAAAACAACTTGAAAGGTATGGTAGTAAGGGAATGAAAATAAAAATAACAATAATTGCTTATACACTATTTGTTATGGTCTTTCTATACATTATTGAGCAAGTAATCTACACCCCTTATCTTATAAAGACACTCATTAAGTTGCCCTTGTTTTTGTTGCTGCCTATGGCTTTATATAAATATGATTTTAAGATTAAGTGGTCCATGAAGCTGAATAAGTCGGATATACCTTTAATATCATTTTGGTCGCTACTGGTTTTCTTAACGATTATGCTGGCTTTTTATTTTGTTCGACCGCTAATTGGAATGGATGATATAATAGCTGACATATCAGGACGTATGGCTGTATCAAAGAATGAAATTGTATTCGTCGGTATCTATACCATTGTAGTGAATGCGTTTATTGAAGAGTTGTTTTTCAGAGGATTCATTTTTCAAGGGCTAGTTAAGGCGGGTTGGCATCGCTTAGCCTATATATTTTCTGCATTGGTATTTGCGCTCTACCATGTTTCGAATTTTAGAACTTGGTTTGATCTATGGGTGATGGGACTCGCACTATTGGGTCTGTTTATCGGTGGAATTATTTTTGCATACTTTGTGGATAGGACCAAAAGTTTTCTTGCCTCATGGTTGATTCATATGTCGGCTGATATCGCCATTGTATGGGTTGGCTTATATATATTTAAAATCATATGAAAGATTAAAAAATATAAATCAGTTATTGCTTTATAAGGGAGAATTTTTTCATGATTGCGTACTTTTGTTATAAAATACTTTTATACCAAGAAGTGCCATTAAAAAACCGGTAACGATAAAAAGACTTTCAATGGCGACAAGATCAGCAACCGGACCTACGATGACCATACCAAGAGGCATGACGCCGGCCATAACAATCTGTGTCAGTCCGAAAATCCTTCCCTGCATATCGATTTCCACTTTCTCTTGAAGCATTGTGGTGATGGCGGCCACAAAAAATGGTACGATGAGTCCACTTAGAAACATGAAAAACAAGTAGACAGAAAAGTATTTTGATAGCCCAAGAGCAAGGGTGAAAATACCCAGTAAGCTACAAGAAATAGCGATGGTATGATTATGGTTTTCTAAGCCTTTCCATATGGAAATAAGTAAGCCACCTATTATTGAACCAAGGAAAAAGACAACTTCATTAGCCGTTAGACGCCAAACATCGTCTCCAAAAGAACGCGCCACCATAAGCGGTGTCAGAAAAGCAACGGGAACCAATAAAAAGAAAAAGACGGCATAAAATATCAATAAGTCTTTAATGAATCGGTTATTACGAACGTAAAGCAATCCTGCTTTTAGGTCGTCGAAATAGCCTTCTTGTTGGCTTAAAAGGGCTTTTTCATGAGGTGGCACTTTGAGAACAAATAAAATCAGTATAGCGAAAGTTGCCGTAATAACATCAATAAAAAAGGTGACTTCCAGTGTAGAAGAAGTAAGTAAAACACCACTAATAACAGGTGCAATCAGCATGATTAAGGAACCGATACTATTGTTAATACCATTGACCTTCATTAGCTTGGCTTTAGGAACAATTTGTGGTAAAAAAGCATTAACAGCAGGGGTTTGAATACCTGTTCCCAGAGAACGTATACCGGAAACGATAAAAAGCGCCCACAAGCTGCCATAACCCAAATAGAACAAGATAGCTAAAACCAAAGTAGCACCTGCGATAAGAAAATCCGAGAGAATCATCAGTGTTTTGCGGTTATAACGATCAGCCCAAACCCCTGCAAATAGAGAAATAAATAACTGGGGAAGGAAAGCAAAAACCGTGGAGATGGTCATCATAACACCGGATTGGGTGGTTAGTGTGATATGCCATATGATTGCAAACTGAACCAAAGCAGAACCGAACAAAGAAAAGCTTTGACTCAGTAAAAACAAAAGTGTCTTACGAATCCAATGTTCCGGGTAAGCTTCATTTTTTGGTTCTTCTATGTTATTTAGTTCTTTAAAAGGGGCTTGTGTGATGATCTCTTTATTATCCTTAATCATATTACCTCCATAGTAATTGTTTTCCATAAGAAAGCTCATTTATTTAGTAGATGCCTTAAGGATACTTTCTATTTGTATGGTATTAAGGGTATGGTATGATACAAGAAATGTCAATAAAAATCCATTGACAGAAAGAAGAAAACAAAGTACAATACGTATATACCCATATGGGAATGTACGTATTTTTAATTTGGAGGTAAGACATGACAGAAGTTATGGATGTTTTTAAGGTGTTATCGGATGAGACGCGTTTGAGAATTATGATATTGTTATATAACAAAAGCTTGTGTGTATGTCAAATACAAGCCATATTAGAGGAAACACAACCTAAGATATCCAAACATCTGGCTAAACTAAGAGACTTGAACTTTGTTGAATCTAAAAGATTGGAGCAACTGATGTACTATGATATTGACCATTCTAATAAGTTGTTAATCGCCTTGCTTAAAGATATTGTTCGACATTTGGAGAAGGATGCTTCATATTTGAAGGATATGTATAGGTTAAAACATATAGATGATTATATTCAGGTTAAAGCATTTAACCAACATCATAACTTAAGCAAAAGATAAATAGATTTATTATTCGACCTTATAACGAAGCGAAGCTTCTTTTCTTCTTGGAAGTCTATAATGTTTGGGTTGAAGGAATAAATGGAACTATGATTTTAGAAAGAGGTTTAAAATGTTAGATTTTTTTAATGGGATATGGAGTATCTTTACCAGCATTCTAAAGTTCGAGTGGTTATATGACATGGTAGCTGCTTTAGTGGAAAACGTCTTTAAGTTGTCCATGGATACTAACTTAGGTTCTTCAGTACATTTTTTCATCTATGATGTGATTAAGATTCTGATGTTACTGAGTATTATGATTTTCTTAATCTCATATATCAGAAGCTACTTTCCACCGGAGCGAACTAAGAAGATTCTTGAAAGATTCAGTGGTATAAAAGGAAATATCATGGCGTCACTGCTTGGTACTGTAACGCCTTTTTGTTCTTGTTCATCGGTACCGATCTTCATTGGGTTTGTAGAAAGTGGCATACCACTTGGTGTAACCTTTTCCTTTCTAATTACATCTCCACTTATTAATCAAGGTGCCATAATTGTTTTATTGGCTGCATTTGGTTGGAAGGTGGCAGCCCTGTATATAGCCATGGGTGTCATTATTGGTATTATTGGAGGTATTGTCATAGGCAAACTCAACCTGGAAAGTGAAGTTGAAGGCTATGTTTATGAAATGTCCATGGGTGATGTGGAAATAAAAACACTCACAAGAAAAGAACGTATTAGGTTTTCACTAGAAGAAGTCATGAAGATTGTTAAGCATGTATGGCTATATTTATTAATTGGCATCGGCCTTGGTGCGGCCATACATGGTTGGGCACCGGCTGATATTCTGACCAAATACGCCGGGCCCGGTAATCCTTTTGCCGTTTTAGTGGGTGTGGTCGTTGGCATACCTTTGTATGCAGATGTCATAGGCACGATTCCTATAGCAGAGGCATTAATATCAAAAGGTATGGGCATGGGTACAGCCTTATCCTTTATGATGGCAGTGGCGGCCCTATCCTTACCGGCGATGATCTTACTTAGAAAAGTCATAAAACCAAAATTAATAACTATATTTGTAATGATTACAAGTTTCGGAATCATTACTGTAGGTTACTTATTTAATTTTTTACTACATTAGAATTAGGAGGCTATTTATGGAAATCAAAGTATTAGGACCAGGGTGTAAGAACTGTACAAATCTAGAAGCAAATACAAAAAAAGCATTAAAAGAACTAAACATTGAAGCGACAGTGGTAAAAGTAACTGACATGAAAGAAATCATGGGTTATGGGGTTATGAGTACGCCGGCACTTGTTGTTGACGGGACACTTAAGATGATGGGTAGAGTACCTAAGCCATCGGAAATAAAAGAATATTTGGTATAGAATTAAAAGGGATTATCAGCTCTGTTGATGGTCCTCTTTGTTCTAAGAGAAAAATAATTAGCAAAAGTTAACACGGTTATAAATCAGAATTAGTATTATTGCGATTGACTTGACGAAAGATTAACTATGAGGTAGTATTAGTATATTCGATTCTGCTCATATACGATTGGGGGCAATGCTTATGGAATTATCGGAAATATTCAAAACATTAGGTGATGAAAATAGGCTTAGAATTCTTGGTATATTATTCAATCAAGACCTATGTGTATGTGAAGTTGAAATGATTTTAAATATGACGCAGTCCAATGTCTCAAGGCATCTGGCAAAGTTAAAAAATGCAGGAATCATTAGTTATGATAAACAAGCGCAATGGGTTTACTATGAGATTAGCAAAAAATTTATAGAGCGTTACCCGAAGCTTTATGAATTATTATTAGAAGAAAGTAAAATGAGTCAGTCATATGCAAAAGATATGGCTTTGCTTGAGAAGTATAAAGATAGCAAATGTTCTTTTGTAGAGTTTAAAGAGACAATGTTTTAGCATATATGGTTAAGGCGTCAAAACTATATAGTTGAACTTTCACCTACCATATGTAGTTATGAATGTATCAACGTAATCTACATATGGTAGGCGAATTTAGTGAAACTTAGTTTTGACCCTTTAACCATATATGAAAATATTTTTTAATTCGTATATGCATAAACTCAAATATATACATAAACAAACCATATACTAAAAGGAGAAAATGATGATAATAGAATTTTATGATCCACCAATGTGTTGTTCAACAGGTCTTTGCGGTCCTAGTGTTGATGATAGTCTAGTAAAGCTGGGAGAAAATATTGAACATATTAAGAAAAAATATGAGGGTGCAAAAGTGGAACGTTATATGATTACCCAGCAACCAATGAAATTTAAAGAAAATGAAAGTGTTTTCAAATTAGTTAAGGAAAAAGGTAGAGACATTTTACCCATCACCACACTTGATGGTAACATTATTAAATTCGGAGCCTATCCGACACTTGAAGAATTGGAGCAAATAATTAATGAATAAAACAACAAATAAGACAGAGTTTATATTTTTCTCAGGAAAAGGTGGTGTAGGTAAGACGTCTATGGCCAGTACAACAGCGGTGCATTATGCTAATAGTGGTAAAAAAACTATGATTGTCACCACAGATCCTGCTGCTAATTTATCAGATGTATTTAATCAGGAGATTGGTCATAGTATAACGAAGATCAATGGCATCGAGCATCTATATGCCATGGAGATTGATCCGGATGAATCAACAAAAGAATATAAAGAAAGATCATTAGCACCTATGAGAGCGTTATTTGATGAGGAAATGATTAAGATCGCTGAGGAGCAACTGAGTGGACCTTGTACAGAGGAAATGGCTTCATTTGATAAGTTTATTGACTTTATGGATGATGATAATTATGACATTATTATATTTGATACAGCGCCTACAGGTCATACAATCCGTTTGTTGGAGCTTCCGGTAGACTGGAGCAGGCATATTGAAGACAGCTCTAAAGGTAGCGGCCAAACCTGTATGGGACCGGTGGCTTTGATTCAAGAAAGTAAGGAAAAATACGATAGAGCTTTATCAAAGCTAAGAGATCCTAAGCAAACTGATTTTGTATTTGTTATGCAACCGGAGCAAACATCGCTTCAAGAGACGGTACGTGCATCTAATGAATTGGCACAGATTGGTGTGACTACAAGCAGAATCATCATCAACGGGTTTATACCGGAATCTGAAATCGTTAACCCTTTTTTTAAATCCAGATATGAAATGCAACAAGGTTATAAAGAAAAAGCCCATGAAGCCTTCCCAGATGTGACCATTCAGACTATGGAGTTATTTGACGGTGAACTAAAAGGTATTTATATGTTTAAGAAATGCGGTGCAAAGCTCTTTAATGTACCATTAGAAAACGAAGCTTCAATTGCTATTAAGGATAAAGAAGAAGCTAAATTTGATTCTGTACCAAGAATTAATCTGGATAACTTGAATTTTGATATCGGAAAACTCATCTATCCGGAAAAAGGTAAAAGAAAGCATATTTTTTACTCAGGTAAAGGCGGCGTTGGTAAAACTTCTATGGCATGCTTAACAGCTGTCAAAACAGCAAATAAGGGATTTAAGACCTTGCTTATGACAACAGATCCTGCGGCTCATATTGGTAATGTGTTAGATAAGCCGGTTACAGATGAAGTCACACAAATTGATGGAATTTCAAACTTATTTGCCGTGAAGATTGACCAGAAAAAAGCTACTCATGATTATAAAGAATCCATATTAAAAGATGCCCGTTTGAATTTTGATGCGAATACAATTCAAGCCATGGAAGAAGAACTGGATTCACCTTGTACGGAAGAAATGGCTTCCTTCCAAAAGTTTATGGAATATGCCAGTGGCGACGTTTTTGAAGTTATCGTTTTTGATACGGCACCAACCGGCCATACGCTAAGGCTTCTTGAGTTGCCTATGGACTGGAGCAAACAGATTCAATTAAAAGCCGGTATTTCTACGGAAATCAGTACCGCGGATAAAATTCAAAAAGCCCGTTTTGACAAGGTTATTAATATGATGAAAAATAAAGAGGAAACCACTTTTGGCTTTGTTATGTATCCGGAAAAAACACCGATTATTGAAGCGTATCGCGCATCCGAAGAGCTAAAATCAGCAGATGTTCATACACAACTTATCGTGGCGAATCTTATTATTCCCGATGATCAAGCCGTAACACCCTTCTTTGGAAATCGCAGAAATATGCAAGAAAAATATTTGAAAGAAATTCATAATCAATTTACAGACATACAAGTGCTAAAAGTACCCATGCAGGAAAAAGAAATTAGAGGCATAGAGATGCTCAATCAGATGTCAGAAAATATCTTCGGAGGAAATTAAAATGGAAAATCAAGCAAACACAAAAATCGTAGTTTATGGACTTAAAAATGAAGCACCTGCACAAACAGGGGGGTGTGGCTGTGGCCCTGCTGGTTGTGGACCTCAAGCCACTATGGGCGAGATGTACGATGAAATGGTAACAGATTTAAGTGATAAAATTGATGATTTAGAATTTGAATTTATCGATGTCATGGAAAACAATCTAGAGGATCAATCTGAAGTTGTCGATTTGATGAAAAAAGAATTTCCGATACCTTATGTCCAAATCAACGGCAAACTAAGATTTTATGGTGGTATATCCAGTGAAGCCATTTATAATGATATAATTAAGGCATAAAGTAGTAAACTGTTATATAATAGAGTCAAAGTAAATGAAGCACTTTCCATAAGAAGGTGCTTCATAGCTTTATAGACAATAATAATATATTGATTACGAAAGGATGGTGTCATATGAGAATTATAGTGATTGGCGCAGTAGCAGCAGGTACATCAGCAGCAGCAAAAGCGAGAAGAAATGATGAGGATTCGGAGATTGTCATCTATGAAAAAGATCAGGACATATCTTATTCCGGTTGTGGCATGCCTTATTTTATAGGTGGCGAAGTAGAAGAAAAAGAAGAACTTACACCAAGAAATCCAGAATTTTTCAAAAAGAAATATAACATTGATATATATATTGCTCATGAGGTTTTAGAGCTGGATACAAGTTCAAAGACAATAACGGTTAAAAACTTATATACTAATGAGATTTTTGAGGATCATTATGACCGCTTGGTACTAGCAACAGGTGCAGTATCTGTTATGCCACCTATTGAGGGGATTCATCAGGATCATGTCTTTGCACTAAGAAATATTCAAGATATGCTTAAAATCACGGGATTTATAGATACCAATAAACCAAAATCAGCGATTATTATTGGAAGCGGTTTTATAGGACTGGAGCTTTGCGAAAATCTTAAAAACATCGGTATAGACATAACATTAATAGAAATGTTAGATCAAGTAACACCAGGCCTTGACTCGGATATGGCAAGCTATGTCGAGGAACATTTAATAGAAAAAGATGTAAAAGTCATGCTTGGTGCTACAGTTCAAACCATCCTTGAAGAGGGTGTTAAGCTAAAAGATGGACAAACGGTTCATGGCGACATGATTATCGTGGCGACAGGTGTGAAGCCGGAAGTGACTTTAGCAAAAGCTGGGGGCGTTGCTATTGGAGAAACAGGTGCTATTAAAGTGGATCAAAGAATGGAAACCAATATTACAGATGTATATGCTTGCGGTGATTGTATAGAGCAATACCATGTGGTTACAGGTAAGCCGGTATTTAGGCCTCTTGGATCAACCGCTAATAAGACAGGCAGAATTGCAGGTGAAAATATATCCGGTGGTCATTTATTGTTTAGAGGCATACTTGGAACCGGCATTTTCAAAATATTTGATCTGGCCGTAGCTCAGACGGGATTATCTGAAAAAGAAGCAAATGAGCATGGCTATTTAGTTGTGGTTAGCCACAACATAAAGCCCAGTAAGCCCTTTTATATGGGAGGCAAAGAACTTGTTATCAAAGCGGTTGCTGATAAAATAACAGGTAAGCTTCTAGGTGTTCAAATCATAGGAGAAGATGGTGTTGATAAGCGATTGGACGTTTTTGTAACGGCGATTAGCTACGGTGCAAAAGCAGAAGATCTTTTCCATCTTGATTTAGGCTATGCACCTCCTTTTTCAATCACAAAAGATCCGGTTATGTACACAGGTATGATACTGGACAATGCCATCCACAAAGAACGTCGCCTTATAACGGTTGATGAACTTGAGAAACTTAAAGCATCCGGAAAACCTTATAAAATAATTGATACAAGGGTACCTAAGCAATTTGATAAG
The DNA here is from genome assembly GCF_059865615.1 of Petrocella sp. Taxonomy (NCBI): domain Bacteria; kingdom Bacillati; phylum Bacillota; class Clostridia; order Lachnospirales; family Vallitaleaceae; genus Petrocella; species Petrocella sp. The sequence continues at coordinate 23,038 of NZ_JCBCDA010000028.1, forward strand.
AAACATGTAACAGGCGCCATCAATATACCTCATGAAAATTTTAGAATGCATCTAAAGGATTTAGATAAAGATATTGTAATCATTACATACTGCAATAAGGGAACGACAGGTAATGCGGTGCAAAATATACTAATTAATCAAGGCTTCAAAGAAGTGTATAATATTTCGGGCGGTCATAAAACAGTAGAAAAAACATAAAAAAACATAAAAAAATCAAATAATTAAATTGGTTATAAAATTTTACAACTTGGGTCTTGTCAAAATCTAAAATAAAGCGTAGAATGTTATATGGAAACAATAAGCTAAATAGATCATAGGTATATAGATATAGAATCTAGAGGCTTTTGTATGATGGGAGATTAATATGAATGAATTTGTTCTGCATAGGGACTTACATGTAGACCCCTTAACAAGATTAAAAAATTTCATTCAATTCATTGAAGAAGATTATACCACCCTTTTTGGGACCTGCGGTATTGTCTGTATTTTTGATATCACAAATCTAAATGAACTGAATCATGTTTTAGGAAGAGAAGCCGGTGATTTGATTATTAGGACAGCGGCTAAAGTTTTGTGTCAGTTTTTTCCAAGGGAAATCGTATACCGTACAGAAGGAGATGCCTTTACAATCATTATTAAAGACAGTAACGAGGCATTCATCGAAGATGTATTGGATGAGGCAAAGAACTATTATCGCCAAGAAATGCGAGAAATTGGTTATCCTAATATCACGTTACATTCAATTATATATGCATATGAAGAACCGATTACTTCTTTAGAGGATTATTATATGTTCGTGGTTAAGGAAGAAGGAAAAGTTGACAACAGTCTTAAGTACTCTGGTGAGGGCTTAGTAAGAAATATTCTTGGTGGCGTTATTAATCGATTCAGGCAATCATTGGATTATTATGAAGAAGTATATAATTATGCATTAATTGATGAGATATCCGGCCTTCCAAATGCCAAAGCAGCGAATCAATATTTGGCTAATAGAATTACACGAACAGGAAGAAAAACGGATCAATATTGTGTCTTGTTTATTGATGGTGATGACCTTAGGTATTATAATGACGTAAGCTATCAAGCAGGCAATCAAATGATACAGAAACTTGGCACGATTATTAAAAATGCCATAAGAGAAGAAGATAAAGTCTTTAGGTGGTTGAGTGGCGATGAGTTTATAGTGATTTTGGAAAATACAGATCATGTGATGGGTGAGACCCTTGCAGAACGGATACGTGCTAGAATCGAAGACCATCAAGAGGATTTTCTATTTGAAACCACTGTATCTATTGGGATGGCCAGTTATCCTATTGACGGGCGTGATATTGAACAGATTATCTATTACGCTGAAAAGGCGACCAAGATTGCAAAAGAGCAAGGAAAGAATCAAGTGGTCAGTTGGCGTGAAGTAGACGTAGCGGCCATATAAATAAAAAAGAATGCGGAGACGATATGGAGAATATAATTGTAATTAAGAGTGATAAAATGGGTTCGGGAGATGATGCTTTAGGACACAAACTTATGGGTGCATTTTTAAAAAAAATATGGGCAAGAAAGGATAGTCCTGAACTCATCATACTCTATAACTCAGGTGTGAGGCTTTTATCTAAGGAAAATGGCTATATGGATGTCATGCATGGTTTAGATGAAAAAGGTGTGGAGATTATCGCATGTGGTACTTGTATTGACGCTTATGATATGCGTGCATCTATAATCACTGGACGTATTTCTAATATGGAAGAAATAGTGGACATCATGATGAAAGCAAAAAAGGTTATAACGATATAGGGGGGTCCCATGAAAACCCTTCCGCAGTATGTATGACTACGGCCGACCGTTGGTGCGTCCTGCACCAAATGTCGGCAGACAGCTCCTGCTGTCTTGCTACCTTCATACACACTGTCTTCAGGAACTTCATGGTCGATGTTGAAAGTAAAAGAGGCGCTTATAAGCGCCTCTTTGTTCTTCTCTAATCCAGAGCTTTCAAATAGCTGTGAACGTCATCTTGGTTGCCTTTAAAAACAATATGATGTTGCACTTTAGACATTTGGAAGTTGTACATAGGATCATAATAATCCCTAAGAAACATGGTAATCCATGGTTCGTGGCATTTATATTCACCACTGGTCATTTGAGTACGGTAGGCTTCTTTAAAAAGATCAACTACAATTTTAAGTCGGTCCCCACCAAATCTTTTCTCAAGGCGATGCATACTGGTGAGAATATAGTCGTACCAGAGCTTTAGACCTGCTTCCTCACCAAATCGCCTAATATGATGGGTTTGGGATTCAATCACATATTCTTGTAAGGTAATCTGGACTCTGTCTTCTAAAGGGACTTCTACAATGACATAGTCACCGGTTTTATAATGGGCGACCAAATTGGTAGGAAGGAATCTCTTACCCACGTTTTTGCCCTCATCTTCTAAAATGACATGTTTATAGCCTTTTGATTTGTGTTGAATTAAGGCATAGGCCAGATTGTTCTCAAAGTCAATTTGTGTAGGTTGTTCGTCAATATGATGTCCAAAGGAGGAACCACGATGGTGGGCAATGGCCTCTAGGTCGATGGCATTTTTGAGGTCTTTTAGAATCAGAGTTTTACCAGAGCCTGTACAACCACCTAATATAATAGGCTTGGCTTTTTGCGCCCCGGGCATTAGCTCTGAAAGTAAGTATTGTCTGAAAGCTTTATAACCACCTTCAAGACGAATAATATCTTTACCAACCTCACGAATCCACTCTTGACTGATTCTGGACCTGGAACCACCACGAAAACAATACAGCATGGCCATGGGGTTTTCTTCAATGAACTGAATCCAAGCCTTGATCCGTGTTGCTTTGACATCTCCACTGACAAGGCTGTAACCTAGGTCGGTAGCTGCAGCGTTTCCATCTTCTTTATACTTAATACCTACAATATGTCGTTCTTCATCGTTCATAATGGGTAGATTAACAGCATGCTTAAAGGCGCCTTTTTGAAATTCAATAGGTGCTCGGACATCTATTAATGGTCGTTCATTAAGAACAATATTTAAGAAATCATGACTGGTTTCCATAAACATACCCTCTATATTACTGTGACAAAGTGTTGACCAAGGTTCGTGGTACGACCAATAGGCTTAAGGTCTAATCCGGCTTTGGCGGTTATTTCCAAAAATGCATCAGTGCTCTCATCTCTAACAATAGCTAACAAACCACCGGAAGTCTGAGCATCACATAACAGATGTTGTTGATCATCGGTCATAGGTGCAATCTTATGGCCATAGCTCTTAAAGTTATTGCGTGTGCCGCCGGAAATACAACCAAGCTCCAGGTATTTTTGGGTGTTTGGTAAGAAGGGTACTTGATCAAATTGGATATGAGCAGATATACCACTACCTTCACAGATTTCAGTCAAATGACCCAGAAGTCCAAAGCCTGTAACGTCCGTCAAGGCAACAACCCCATCAATAGCGGCCAATTCACCACCAATTTTATTTAAGGTACACATAGCATCTATGGCAACATCTATATGATTGTCTTCTATTTTTTTTCGTTTTTGAGCGGTAGTTAGAATACCGATGCCAAGAGGCTTTGTCAAAAAGATATTACAATCAGCTATAGCTTTATTGTTTTGTTTAAGCTGATGGTTATTAACAATACCTGTGACAGCCAGACCAAAAATAGGCTCGGGTGAGTCGATGGAATGTCCGCCAGCTAAAGGAATACCAGCTTCCTCACAAGCGCTTCGGCCACCATCAATAACATCTCTTGCAATCTCAGGTGCTAACTTATCAAGAGGCCATCCTAAGATGGCAATAGCCATTAAGGGTTTACCACCCATAGCATAAATATCACTCAGAGCATTGGTTGCGGATATTCTACCGAAAGTAAAAGGATCATCTGTAATTGGCATAAAAAAATCTGTTGTACTAAGTACGGAAGTGCCATTTCCAAGGTCATAAGCAGCGGCATCATCTTTACTGCTGTTGCCTACAAGAAGCTTTGGATTGGGAATGATGGGTCTTGACGTCTCAAGAATTGTATCTAAGATGGCAGGGGAGATTTTACAACCACAACCAGCGCCATGGCTATATTCTGTTAATTTTATTTCGCTCATAGTATCACCTCTAATTTTTTAGTATTCAGTCATTGGTTTAAGTGTTAAAACGATACAATTGATGCGTCACATATACTGTATCTGAACCTAGAACTTAGTATTGACACATTAATCGTTATTATAACATAACTATTACTATGATGCCATGCTGGCGCGGATTCCAAATAGGTAGTTGATAGGTGCTTAGTCAGACAAATAGTATTATCAATATATATTTATTGTTAAACGATAAATATATATTGATAAAAGAAATAAGTTGTGTTATTATAGCTATAAATAAAATGAAGAAATATTCGGCAAATATTCAGAAAATAACAGCAGAAATAACAGCAGAAATAACAGAGATAAAGAACAACAAACAACAAGAAATATCAAATAACAAATGAGGTGGGTTTATGAAGAAAAGAGTATGGTTACCAAGAATATTAAGTGTCGTTATGGTATTGCTAATGGTTGTGGCAGTGATGAGTATAATCTTTTTGCCATGGATCGTGACAGATTATGTCGATTATGCTTTCGCATTTACCGGGATTACCTTTGTTAGACAATATTATTTGGCTGTGCTTTACGCCAGCGGCATCTTGGCTTTGGCATCTTTGTTTTGCTTTGTCCTTGCTGATGTATTTGAGGAAGCGATTCATTATAAAAATGAAAATGACCTGACAATCTAAGGAGATGAAGCAATGGGTATCATAGTAAATCTAGATGTGATGATGGCGAAAAGGAAGATGGGTCTGGGAGAACTTGCAGAACAAGTGGGCATATCCAATGCAAATCTTTCAATTCTAAAGAATAATAAAGCCAAGGCCATACGTTTTTCTACCTTGGAAAAAATATGTGAAGTGTTAAAATGTCAACCGGGTGACCTGTTGGTTTATGAAGAGGAGGAATTATAACATGTCAAAGTCATGGATATATGCAACTGCTATTGCTTTAATGTCAATGCTGTTTTTTGTGGAACAGGATTTGGGGATATCTGTTTTTTTGGTTACGGTATTGACTGTCCTTGCCATGTGGCATTTCAAAAAAGAAGCCAAGCTACCAATAGGAAAAGAGTTTTTTGGATTGGGTGCTTATAGTATTATACTTAGCCTTAATTTTGCGATTACTACGGTGGATGTTATTAGAGTACTATCTGCACTTCTATTGGTGGGTTTATTAATGACTTTAAGTTATAGTCATGTAAGCTTTAAATGGCCAGCGTATATAGTTGAGGGCGTCAATCACTTTATAGGTGCTCTATCAAACTTTTTTAAATACTTCAATCATGGTTCAAAAGCCTATAATAAACATGTCGGTATTTTAAAGCAAATAGGGTTAGGGTTGATTATGTCTTTATGGTTATTGCTTGTTTTTTCTATGGATTAAGTATTTATTTAATCAAGCTTAGCCAAATAAAAAGAGAAAAAGCAGAGGTTGCTGTACTAGCTAAAGTGAATCATGAAGTGATTCCGGCATTGGTTGGTGTTACCGTTTTGTTACTTTTGAATTTACTTTATTTGGTCTTTGCCTATGTTCAGATTCGATTTCTATTTCTAGCTCAATCCACAGAACTGCTTAAAAATTATGATTATGCCAATTATGCGAGAGAAGGCTTTTTTGAACTATTGCTACTTAGTATATTAAATACTTGTGGTGTCTTATTTGTTAAGAAGTTTGTGAAAAACAGTCTTGTAATACGTATGAGTTTAACTGTTACCATTGCCTGTACGTACATTATGATGGCATCTTCTTTTTATAAGATGTATCTTTATGAGTCTGTGTATGGTTATACGAGACTAAGGCTTTATGTTTACTTGATTATTCTTTTTATGGCTGTTTTCATGAGTTTAATAGCTCTAGGAATTTGGAAACCGAGTTATAAGGTTATTGAGTGGGGTATTATGGTTGGGCTTGCCTATTATCTGGTCATAAGTTTTGTAAATATGGATGCCATGATTGTTCGTAATAATTTAAAGCAATATGAACGCACCGGTAAATTAGATCTATATTATTTGACAACGTTATCGGAAGATGGGATGCCGGATTTGATTGAATATATAAATAGGCATGGCGATGAGATGGAACTTGATGTAACGATGCAAGCTTATGAAGGTCGACTTCTAGACATCATACTTAAGGAGGAAGACAAATTGTTTTTTGAATACAATCATCGGTATAGCAAAAGTATGGCGTCAGCCACTAAAGCCAAAAAGCAACTTTTTCCTTCTATGGTAGCGCCATCGGATAATTAATCGACATAGAGTAGATTTATTAGGAAGGTAGATCTCGTAATCATAGAATTTGAGGTTTACCTTTTTTCACTAAATTCACATACAATATATAGATTATCTTGATGTATTCATAACTATATATTGTATGTGAAAGTTCAACTAAATAGTTTTGATGTCTTAAGCAAATAAGACAATGTGTAAACTTCTTTTTTAAGATAAAATAATACTTGACTAGTTTGATTCATTGACTATAATGAAAATATAGGAATAGGTCTCTGAGCCCCTTCTATAAAGGATTAACATTCGGGGAAGCCTGTGCAGTCTTGCAAAATAAGTGACGATGCTAATGGAATGAATGATTATTAACAAGGAGAGAAGAATGGAAAGGCAAGAACCATTGGATTTTGAAATATTTCTTATTCAAAAAGAGAGAAGAAGACGTAATTTGAAGTTGCAAACAGACGAAAAAACACCAAAAAAAATTAAAAAGTCTTCAAGACAAGTTGTTAAAAATTTAAGGTACGAAGATTACGATTTAGATGAATATAATTATGAATATGAGGAGTAAACTATGATTACAAATGTGGTTAAAGGCATAATTGCAGAAGTCATTGGGCATGGTGATCCAAACGAAATCAGCGCATCTATGGATTTTGAAGATGATCTTCAAATGGATGAAGATGATTTAGTAGAGATACTAGAAGCATTAGAGGCAGAATATGATATTGACTTAGTTAATGTCGATTACAGTCAGTTTAAAAAGGTTAATCATTTAATAAGCTATTTAAAAGAAATATTATAGTATGATATTGATAAGGTTGAGATGAGGGTCTTGACCTTTTTTTTTATGACTCTTTAACTCCTACTATAGCTATAAGGTTAAGGAATCTTTAGGCGTGAGGAATTTGTACGCAAAAGGAAGCGAAGCCTCTTTTTTGTTCTCTAGGAAAGTCATACTCTAGCATTCAGCTTTAAAACATAGCTGAATGCGTCAAGGTCCTTTCCTTTCGAACCGTTCAGAAATATGAGCAGAGCTCATAACGAAGCAAAGCTCATAACGAAGCAAAGCTTCTTTTCTTGTGAAAGCATATTATATAAAGAAACTACTTCAAAAAACGGCAAATATGATATAATTAAGAGAGAAGAAAATGAATATAAGTCTTTAATAACGTGAGAAATAAAGAACTATAATAGGATTAAATAGAATTGGAGACCATTTATGAAGACCTTTAAAAGTGACAATACAGCCAGTGTACATCCAGAAATAATGGAAGCGATTGTGAAAGCCAATCAGGAGCATGCCATTCCATATGGTGATGACCCGATAACGAAAGAAGCGGTAGAAAAGATTAAGGCATTATTCAGTAGGTCTTGTGAAGTCAGCTTGGTTCTAAATGGCACAGGTGCTAATATCATTGGATTAGCTACCTTGCTTAAGTCTTATGAAGCGGTAATTTGTGTGGATACAGCCCATATAAATGTAGATGAGTGTGGTGCTTTTGAACGTTATACAGGTGCTAAGTTATTAACGGTTCCTCATATCAATGGTAAGTTGGTACCTGCTGAAGTTGATAAGTTTTTATTTGATATGGGCAACGAGCATCATAATCAACCTAAAGTTTTATCTATAAGTCAGATCACTGAACTTGGGACACTCTATACAAGGCAAGAGATAAAAACCTTAGCCGATTATGCTCATAGTCATGGTTTATTACTACATGTAGATGGTGCTAGAATTGCCAATGGGGCAGTTGCGCTTGGTGTAAGTCTGGATGAGATGATTGGACAAACAGGTGTTGATGTACTATCTTTTGGTGGTGCCAAGAATGGTATGATGTATGGAGAAGCGATTGTATCTTTTGATAGGGCAACAAGTGATAGTTTAAAATATATCAGAAAGCAAGGCATGCAACTTATGTCCAAAATGAGGTATATCAGCGCTCAATACATTGCGTTGTTGGAGAAAGATCTTTATCTTAGGAATGCAAGAAAGGCAAACGAAGCTATGAGCAAGCTTTATGAAGAGATTAAAGACATAGAAGCGCTTGATTTCATGAACATTCCTTATGGAAACATGGTGTTTGTGAAAATGCCTCAGACATGGATTGACAAGCTCCTTACTACTTTTTACTTCTATCAGATGACATGGGAAGAAGATGGCGGCATGATTAGATGGGTTACATCTTTTGATACAAGCCTAGAAGAAATAGAAGAACTAATCAAAGCAATAAAAGAGCTTAATCTGAATAATTAATTTAGCTGTGCAGATGTTCTCTAAGCTCTTTGATAGTAAGCAAGCCTAACCATCACTAAGAAATCCTACAAGAGGGAAAGCGAAGTGATGAATTAATGGCTATAAGAATACGAGTAATTATAGAAAGGGGTCAAAACAATGTCTACTTATGAATGGGTTTACAACGATGAAAAAATTATATTAGATAGTGAAAAATGTAGTATGTTCTTAAACGACGAAGATAATCCGATTTCTGGTATTACAGTGGAAGAAATACTAGAACTACTTCGAGAAAGTGAGCTGGTTGAGTTTTCAATGGCGTATTATGACCAAGGTTGTGAAGTCTGTCATAATAATAAAAGTGACACCAGTAACACTTATCGATTTCTTGAGTTTCATTTTTATTTATTTGCCAAGGAAGGTAGCTATGTTATGAGTAGTCTTTCAAAGTCCTATGAGGATAAGACATTACCACGACTCTTAAAAGAAGGCGTTGTAGACGGTACTTATATTGTAAGCATTAATGTTTGTGAAAACTGTGGTGATTATACCATTGAAATGGAATATGGTCTTTTTTGAGCATCAGGCATTAGAATAGTAACGGTTAGGACATATAGTGTTCATATAGCTATGTTACTCTAAAGTCAGATGAAATGATTAACAGGATGACTTAAGAAGGTGATAAAATGAACATTAGGTCTATGGGCATTCGTGCATATGAAAGTATGTCCTTGCCACCAAAATCGGACAGGACTACACGAAGCAATAAAACTCAGACTCAACCTGAAGGCAATGGGTTATTAATAGAGCAAGGAAATAAGCCTGGCACGGATAACATGAAAGTTTCCCAGATCCAATCTAATAAGGTATCTGCAAGTCATGCTTTTGAACAAGGTGCAAGGTTAAATAAAAGTCGAAGTGAAAGTCTTGAGATTAAGCATAGTAAGGTGACGTCAAAAGTGGGTGAAGATACTCATATTCCCGGATTCAAAAGGAATCAGATGATTTCCCAATATCAAGTTTATGCACAGAATCCTAATAAGGCTTCAGTAGTAAAAGATATAGGTGCACAGGCAGATATTAGATTATAAAGGTCTTTTGCTAACCCTTCCACAATAAAGATAACTACATACACAAATAAAACAATGATGGTTAAAGGGTCAAAACTAAGTTTCACTAAATTCGCCTACCATATGTAGATTACGTTGATACTTTCATAACTACATATGGTAGGTGAAAGTTCAACTATATAGTTTTGACGCCTTAACCAATGATACATATACATATATATGTATCATTGTTTTTTTCGACCTCAAGAACCCAGTTTTCAAAAATTACTTGGACTTCAGGTGTAGCAAAGTCTGCCATTCTTGCGGTTGTGTAGATCATTCATATCATGAAATGGAAGTGAATGAATTACAGCAAATGAATAAACCGGAAGATATTTTGAACAGACGATACGCTAATGGTGAAATTACAAGAGAAGTATTTTTGCAGATGAAGCAGGATGTATATAACAGGTAATTATGAAATCGTCTAGAAGGATGAATTATTAAATATTTATTAACAAAAATGATAATATTTTTATGGTTAAAGTGTCAAAACTAAGTTTCTTAAAATTATGTACAACATATAGGTTATCTGGATGTATTCATAACTATAGATTGTATGTAATCGCTTAAGGATGAAGTAGGACACCTTAGCTGATTATTAAATATTTGTTAAATTTTCATTGACTTATTATTAGAACTTCTCTATAATGTTGGTTAATGAGGTGAAATGATTGAAGCTTAATCTTTGATGTTTAAAAGAGAGAAAGATCCAATAAAAAAGCGTTTGACTTCAAGGAGGACAACATGTTTGGGACACCAATTAAAAAGCATTATGTGAAAGTACTGGGAATGTGTACTTTGGTAATACTAAGTTTGTCAGTAGGTATCCGTGCACAGGCAGCGTCACCATCTCCTTGGGCAACTCGGGAAATAGAATCTGCCATTGAGATTAATCTTGTAACGGACACGCTTGTACAAGACTTTCAAAAAAAATTAACAAGAGAAGCGTATGTAGAATTGTTGGTTAAAACATATGAAGCATCAACCAACAGCATCATTGATATAGAATCGGTACAAAACCCATTCGAAGATACAGATAAGGTTTTTATAGTAAAAGCTTTTGAAGCAGGTATTGCTACAGGCATCACAGAAAATACTTTTGTACCTGAAGCGTTAGTGACGCGGGAACAAATGGTTGTTATGATGATGCGTATGATAGAAAAAATTGAAGAAGAAAATCAAGTGAAGATTTTGACGTCAACCAAAAGTACACCTGAATTTAACGATCAGCATGTTATTTCGAGTTGGGCCAGGAAAAGCATCAATTTGGCGGTTGGTAATATGATTATCTCCGGTACAGGTGATGAGAACATCAATCCCGATGGGTACAGTACATCAGAACAAGCCGTTATTATGAACTATAGAGTTTTTGAACGTATGATGGACGAGGCTCTATTAGAGAAAGATTGGCAAGAGCGATTGGATAGTTATGAAGAAGATGATACAATCACCTTAGAAACCGTGATATCTAAGAGTGATTTAGCACCTCTAGTACAAATAAAGGCAATGGTAACAGCAAGTATCTTGAACCTAAGATCTGAACCGGATTTGAACAATCCAAACAATATAGTAGGAAAGCTAAGTTCCAATGAGGAAGTGACCATCATTGGTGAAATAGATACATGGTATCAAGTGAAATCAGCCGGTCAAATTACAGGATATGTTCATAAAGATTACATTCATAAATACGATCCAAATCAACCTGTATCAGATGTTAGAACTCAGCTTGTAGCATATGCGAAGAATTTTGTTGGCACACGATATCGTTATGGTGGTACCAGCCTAACCGGTGGGGTCGATTGCTCAGGTTATACCAGTCAGATATTTGCGAAGTTTGGTTATGCACTTGACCGTTCATCAAGAGGACAAGGTAAGAATGGTGTTGCAATAGCAAGAAATCAGCTCCTTCCTGGAGATTTGGTTGTGTATGGTTATGGTGGATCAATCTCGCATGTAGCCATATTTATTGGTGATGGTCAGATTATTCATGCTACATCTTCTTATGGGGTTAGAATTACAGCTTTAGACGGTTACATGCGTGAACCTATTATCGGTTACAGAAAGGTGATATTTTAGATAATAATAATAATATGTGGTTAAAGGGTCAAAACTAAGTTTCATTAAATTCGCCTACCATATGTAGATTACGTTGATACATTCGTAACTATATATGGTATGAGAAAGTTCAACTATATAGTTTTGACGCCTTAACCATATATGGTTAAAGGGTCAAAACTAAGTTTCACTAAATTCACATACAATATATAGATTACGTTGATGCATTCATAACTATATATTGTATGCAAAAGTTCAACTATATAGTTTTGACACCTTAACCATATATATAAATATAAAACTAGGAAGTGCCTCAAGCTGTTTGAGACACTTCCTAGTTCTTTAGTTTTAAGAAGGATTTAGAAACGACGTAACAATTCAGTAGCCTCAAATAGCAATCGATTATCATCATCTATAAGAGTAGCTTACGCTCAGAAAAAGATTATTCGTCATAATGAAGTATTGGTTAAAGGGTCAAAACTAAGTATTGATAATATTTAAAAGCGTAAGCTAGATGAAGAGTTACGAAACGACAATAATTTAGATATAACCTGTTTTTTTTGATTCAAGATGAGAAATTTAGAAAACTATGTTAAAATGATGAGAAGAAAATAGAGAAAGTATAAGGTGCATCATGAAAACATCAATTAAAGGACATTTATTTGCAGTGACCACGATTACCATATGGAGTTCCACATTTATTGTGAGCAAGATTTTACTAAACCAGTTTACACCATTACAGATTCTGGTGGTGCGCTATTTGCTAGCGATATTATTCCTAACGTTACTATATCCCAAATTCAAAAAGCCGACATCCCTTAAAGAAGAAATTCTTTTTTTGTTCATAGGTGCTGCCCTTGCTTTTTATTTTGTTTTTGAGAACACAGCATTGCAGCATACTTATTCTTCTAATGTAAGTTTAATTGTGGCGACCATACCCCTCTTGACAGGTATACTATCTATGCTTGTTTATAAAACGCATTTTTTTACATTGAAAAGTATTATTGGATTCATATTGGCCTATCTGGGTGTTTTTCTAATCATCATCAATGGTAGCAAGTTTGAAGGGGTTGAGCCTATAGGGGATTTCTTAGCCCTTGGCGCTGCAGCCATGTTTGCTATATACTCAGTTTTAATGGAAAAAACCTCAAAAGATTACCATATGATACAACTTACCAGAAAAGTTTTCCTATATGGTTGGTTGGTACTCTTGTTTGCTGTAGCAGTTAAAGGACAGCCTGTTACTTTCGAAGTCATTAATTATAGAATAGTTGGTAGTATGCTCTTTCTGGGGGTTGTCGCTTCTTCATTGGCTTTTATTCTGTGGAATAACGCTATTAAGGCAATTGGTCCGGTTAAGACCAACCAGTATATTTATCTTATACCGGTTGTTACAACGATAATGTCGGCATGGGTCCTTAAAGAAAAAATCACTTATATGACTTTAGTCGGAACAGTGCTAATTTTAATGGGTTTATATTTATCGGAGAAATCTCAAGAATAGAGGTGTTAGTGTGGGCAAGATAGCAGCATTTTTTGATATTGACGGTACATTGTATCGAGAAGGTATGATTACGGCTATTTTTAAGAAAATGATAAAATCGGATATCATAAGTAGCGAAGTATGGTATAAGGAATTACGGGAAAAATATAATAGATGGGATAAGCGCATCGGTAACTATGATGATTACTTGGTTAGAATGGCAGAAATCTATATAGAAGCAATACGAGGACTTCATAGAACACAAGTAGAATTTATTGCTAGCAAGGTCATCGAACAAAATGGAGACCGTGTATATACATATACAAGGGACCGGATTATCTGGCATAAAAACCAAGGTCATCAGATTATCACCATATCCGGTTCTCCTTTTGAGTTGGTTCGTGAAATTAGTGAAAAATTCAAATTCGATCATTATGTTGGATCGGTCTATGAGATGGATGATGAACATTATTATACAGGTGAAGTGCGTCCTATGTGGGATAGTCGGAATAAAAAAGAAGCACTTAAGCAGTTGGTATCTGAATATGATATAGATCTTAGTCAATCTTATGCTTATGGTGACACTGCTGGAGATTTTGAGATGCTCAAATCTGTAGGGTATCCTATTGCCATGAATCCGACAAAAGAATTATTACAAAAGATTGATAAAGATTTGACTGTAATAGAGAAGATAAAAATTGTTGTTGAGCGGAAAGATATGATATATCATTTGACGCCGGACTGTATTCATAGAGGTGTAGACAAAACTTAAGTTTTTAGTAAAGCAAGATTATACGGAGGTTCCAAGTGGAAACTTATGGCAAAACAAAGACAATAGAATCATGTTTGAAAAAGTACTATGGATATACCGACTTCAAGGAAGGACAAAAATTAGCCATAGAATGTATTATGAACAGAAAAGATGCCTTGATTTTGATGCCGACAGGTGGGGGGAAATCAATTTGCTACCAGATTCCGGCGTTGATTTTTTCAGGTGTAACCTTAGTGATATCACCACTTATATCTTTGATGAAGGATCAGGTGGATACGCTAGAAGACATGGGGATAGAAGCAACTTATATTAACAGTACCCTTGATGATGGGGAGATGCTAGATAGACTTGAAGGTATAAGGGCACAGCGCTACAAAATGATCTATATTGCTCCGGAGCGCATGGAAAGCCGTTTGATAAGAGATATCATCCGTAATAATACAATTGAATTTATTGCTATTGATGAGGCTCATTGTGTTTCACAGTGGGGTCATGATTTTAGGCCAAGTTATAGAAACATTGCGAATATATTGAACAAATTGCCCTATAGACCGGTGATTGCTGCATTAACAGCTACGGCGACAGAACTGGTACGTGATGATATCATGGATCAATTGTCGTTATACAAGCCTGAGATTTTTGTTACCGGTTTTGATCGGAAAAATCTTCACTTTTCTGTTTTGAAGGGCGTAAACAAAAAACGCTATATTGTCCAATATGTCAAGAAAAACAGTGAAAGTTCAGGAATTATCTATTGTGGCACAAGGAAAGAAACCGAAATGCTATACCATACCCTTGACCGTATGCATATAGCAGTTGGTATGTATCATGGTGGTATGAGTAAGGATGAACGTCGGATGCATCAAGAGCGTTTCATATATGATGATTATAAAGTTATGGTAGCCACAAATGCCTTTGGTATGGGTATTGATAAATCCAACGTCCGATATGTGATTCACCATAATATGCCGGAAAATATTGAATCCTATTATCAGGAAGCCGGACGTGCCGGCCGGGACGGAGAAAAATCAGCATGTATATTATTATACGGACCAGGTGACCAGAAGCTTAGAAGATTTTTGATCGAAGAGACACCGGGTATAACGCCGGACAGAAAGAAATATCGATTTGGACAACTTCAGAAAATGGTTAACTATTGTCATATTAACACCTGTTTAAGAGTGCAGTTACTTGAACACTTTGGAGAAGAAGCGAATGAAGATATGTGTGAAGGTTGTGGTAACTGTGATGGAAAAGCTCACCGTGTAGAAATCACAACAGAAGCCCAAAAAATTATATCGTGTATAATCAGAATGAAAGAGAGATATGGCGTGTCCATAGTTGCAGAAGTTCTTAAAGGTTCAAAGTCTAAGAAAGTGTTAGAAACACCACTAGAGTCACTCTCAACTTATGGCATTCTGAGAAGTTATACTTTAATACAAATCAAAGAAATGATTCATCTATTAATAGCTGAGGGTTATTTACACGTGACTCAAGATGGTTATCCGGTTATAAAAGTAGCAAAAGAAGCAGAATCGATTTTGTACGGTAGTAAAAAAGTATATTCTAATCGTATAGAGATTGTAGCCATTGAGTCATCGGATCAACTCTTTGACCGATTGAAAGCTCTTAGAAAAATAATTGCAGTTAAAACAAAATTACCACCCTATACTATTTTTCACGATAAGACATTAAAAGCAATGGCCAGTCAAAAGCCAAAAGATAAGGTGAGTTTAATGGCGATAAGCGGTGTTGGTGAAAGTAAGATAAGAAAATACGGTGACCAGTTCTTGAAAGTAATAGAGGATTATATAGACAATAACAGTTGAACATTATGAACATTATTTAAATTTAATAAAAAAATAGATATTTTGTATTGACTATTTATGAGTATAGTGTATTATATTAAATGTAAGAATGAGTTACCTCTTACGTATTAAATACTCTCCCCCTCATCCTTTACAAGCACCTTTTTAGGTGCTTATTTTTTTGTTCTCTTAGGAAACCTATGCCATGTTAATGCCTTGAAGCGTCGCGGCAACTATCTAGGAAATTATCAAAAGAAGTCCTATATTCAAAGGGATTGCACCGATTTCTTGTCTTTCGAAAGCTTGCATTTTTGTATCATATATGGGATAATTATCCGAATTAATATTATGAATGAGGTGAACAAGATGAAAGGTCGAAAAAATTTCAAAAGATGGATAGGTATTATTCTTACAATCTGTTTATTTATACTTATCTTTTGGAATCAACCGATTTATAGATATTACAAAATAGACGGTAAACAAGAGATATTTGATCTAAAAGTTATTTTAATATCCGATTTACATAGTAGCACTTATGGAACAGGACAGGGACGATTATTGAATATGATAACAGAAGAAGCGCCAGACATGATTTGGATAACGGGAGATCTTATGGATGAAAATAGATCTATTCAAGGTGCGGTTGAATTTCTTGAGGGTATAAAAGATAAATGCCCAATTTACTATGTTTCCGGCAATCATGAATATTGGCATGATGATCCTGAGTTGATATTTGAAACGATTAAAGCCTATGGTGTGATAATTTTAGAAAATGAATCTGTAACCCTTAGTATACGAGATAATAAAATCACAATAACAGGTGTAATCGATCCGGATGCTACTTTAGCGTATAGTGGTAAAGAGGCTCTAATTCGGTCTTTAAATCGGGTTGAAGATATTGACAGTCAAACCGGCTATAGGGTATTGCTTAGCCATCGTCCAGAGCATATAGAAGTATATGAAAGCTATGGATTTGATCTTGTTGCAAGCGGTCATGCCCATGGTGGTCAAGTTAGAATACCTTTTTTGATAAATGGTTTATATGCTCCAAACCAAGGCTTCTTACCTAAATATGCAGGTGGCTATTATGCCTATACAAGAGCAACGGATTTAATCGTAAGTCGGGGTCTTTCATTTAACCCTAGATTACCAAGGGTCTTTAATCCACCGGAAGTTGTTGTCATTGAGTGGTATGATTAAAGTGTCAAAACTATATTGTTGAACTTTCATATACAATATAAAGTTACGAATGTATCAACATAATCTATATATTGTATGTGGATTTAGTGAATCTTAGTTTTGACCTTTTAACCATGGTATTAATAAGTCAAGTTTGATTTTTCTTTCGTATAGTGATAGAATAGATTCAGATTCGTACGTTAACACACTGATGAATGAAAAGACTTGATTTTATATGGCTATAATTATGAACGGAAGGATGATATTGTGGATAGAATAAAAAAATGGAGTGAGATGGCAATAGCCTGTAATGAAGTAGATAGAGAGCTCTATACAAGATTTGAAGTTAAAAGAGGGCTTAGAGATATTAGTGGTAAAGGTGTTTTAGCCGGCTTAACAAGAATCGGTGAAGTTCACTCATATATCATTGATGAAGGTGAAACGAAACCGGTTCCTGGGAGATTGATTTATAGAGGGATTGATATTGAAGATTTGGTAGATGGCTTTTTAAGAGATAGACGGCACGGCTATGAAGAAACCGTATATTTGCTTCTGTTTGGTGAGCTCCCAAATGTAGATGAGCTTCGAGTCTTTAAAGAACAATTGCTTGAATACCGTACATTACCAAGTTTTTTTGTAAATGATATGATTATGAAATCACCGAGTAAAGATATTATGAATGTGCTTGCAAGATCTGTTTTGAGTCTTTATAGCTATGATGAGGATCCGGACAATATTGCGGTAGACAATATATTAAAACAAAGCATGCAACTTATATCTCAGTTGCCATTATTAGCTGTGTACGGCTATCAGGCTTATGCACATTATCATGGTAACACAAGTTTATTTATACATAGTCCTCATAAGGACTTGGGTATCGCTGAAAATATTTTATACATGTTAAGAGCGGATAATAAATTCACCCCTCTTGAAGCGGAATTGCTAGATTTGTCATTGGTTTTACACGCTGAGCATGGTGGTGGTAATAATTCCACTTTTACAACACATGTCGTGAGTTCTACCGGGACAGACACCTATTCGGCGATTTCGGCAGCCATAGGTTCACTAAAAGGGCCAAGGCATGGTGGTGCTAACATTAAGGTTATAGCTATGTTTGAGGACATTAAGAAGAATGTTAAAGACTGGAAAGATGAAGGACAAGTGATAGACTATCTTGAAAGATTGGTAAATAAAGAAGCTTTTGACAAAACAGGATTGGTTTATGGTATAGGTCATGCGGTTTATTCTGTTTCAGACCCAAGAGCGGTTATATTTAAGAATTATGTTCAAACGCTGGCCCAAGAGAAAGGCCTTGAAGCAGAATTTGAGCTGTTTGATATAGTGGAAAGACTGGCCCCTTCTATTATCGAGAAGCATAGAAAGATGTATAAAGGTGTGTCAATCAATGTAGATTTTTACTCTGGTTTTGTTTATAGGATGCTTGGCATACCAGAAGAATTATATACACCCTTGTTTGCTGTGTCTAGAGTGTCCGGTTGGTGTTCCCATCGAATTGAAGAAGTTGTAAATAAGGGGAAAATCATACGACCAGCATATAAAAGTGTGGCGCCTAAGGTGACATATGTTCCTCTAGGTCAACGAAAATAGAGTTATACAAATGATGGTGCTTTGTTACCATCATTTTTTTGTTCTCTAGAAGCGTGATAGATATATGACCATGTATGGTTGAGAAGCGATGCATGAAGCGTCATGAAAATGGACCAAAGTGCTTCTATCAAAGGTACTGACCATAGTAACATAAAGTGAATCCTGTAGCACTGTTATAAAACATCGAGAGAGGACAAAGAGACTGATGCGCTAATTCCTTAGTAGCGAAATTCATGGAAGCCAAAGTATAACTTGGAGCTTTTGGTGAAGAAGTCTCCGGTATATGGGGAGCGGAATGTAGTGAATGTAAGAGGCCGGAACTGGAGAGGTTCTATTATGTCCAACAAACACAAGCAATACAGTAATGAGTTCAAACAGGATGCTGTAAACTATTTTTACTCATCTAGTAAAACACAAGATGAAGTGGCAAAAGATCTAAAGATTGGTGCATCAACACTCATTAAGTGAATAAGAAATATCGGTAAATCATAATCTTGGTTAAAGGGTCAAAACTAAGTTTCACTAAATTCGCCTACCATATGTAGATTACGTTGATACATTCATAACTACATATGGTAGGTGAAAGTTCAACTATATAGTTTTGACGCCTTAACCAATCTTTCTATTTATTTTGTCCGAAATCTTGACATATGACCACTATTTTATTGGTACAATCGAAAACATCAAACAAAGAGAAAGAGAAAAGATTACGGAAGGCTAATGATTAAGTTCAAGGAAATAGGACTTAAGAGCGTTGCATTTGCATCGTAATGCAGATGGAATTGTCCAAATGGGTTAATAGGATGTAAAAATAAAAATTTGAGACAATGAAGTTAAGATTGTGGTATAATAGTATTGTAATATAATTTTATTTAAGTGACATTTTGATGAAAGCATGCGCATAAAAACAGAGTTGTTTTTATATCATGTTTTTTTATATATTAAAGAGTAACATTAACTAAATTGTGGAGGATGGAATGGAGGTGAAACAATGATTAATGTACATCATAAAGCGATATTGTGTGTGGGGAAATCTATAGATCAGCTTTTAAGTTTGGAGAAACTATTGAGTCTGAATTTTGGACAGGAGTACGTTATTGAAATGGCTGAGAACTCTGGCGAAGCTATGGATATTATAAGGACATTTTTTGACATTAATATAGAGACAAGTGTGCTCATTACAGATTACATGGTGGGCGATATGAATGGTCTTGAATTGATACATACAGTTAAACGAAAGTACCAAGGTATTAAGATGATTCTAATGGCAAATAAAATGGACATTGACTTTGCTCAAAGAATCATCAATCATAGCGATGTTTATAATATTATAAAGAAACCCTGGGATGACGACAGCCTTGTTCAATTGGTAAAAGATGCATGTCATCAATACGATACGGACATGGAATTAAGTGGCCTTATGAGCCGATTAAGAGTGTCTGAGCAGCAAAAGAGTCTGATTTTGGAAAGTATTTCTGAATCCATCATCTATGTTAACTTAGATTATGAAATACAATGGAAAAATAGTATTGCAGATCGGGATTTACTTATATGGAAGGCGTCCGGCCTTTGCTATAGAGAGATATACGGGCTTAAAGAAAGCTGTCCGGATTGCCCCATGGACCAAGTATTGACAACAAAAAAACCTTATAAATTTGAACGGAAATTCGAAGATGACACTTATAAACTCATACGCTATTTTCCAGTATTTGATCAAGTGAATCAACCGATTGGCATGGTTTTGACACTACTGGATATTACAGAGCAAAAAAGAGCGGAGGGTATGAGTGCCTCATTGCTTGAGATGTCAAAACATATTAATGTATCAGAATCTGTTATAGAGATGTATAAAAAGGCGCATATGTATCTAAAAAGGTATTTTGAGCTAAGACTGATGTGTATTGCCGGTGAGGACTTCGACGCCTCTTATATTGAGTTCTATGGTGAAGGCGAAAAAAGCTTTGATCAGAAACAAATTGAAACACTTTTAAAATCTTTGAGAAACATCATAAAAAAGAATTTTAATGAAGATTACATTATTATGAATAACAATATAGGTACAGTAGTGGCATATCCGATGAATGACAAAATAATGCTTGTTGTGATCAAACAATGGATTGAAACCAATGAAGTTGCCCTAAAATATATTAATACGATAGCGGAACAAGTCAAAAGTGGGATTACTAAAATCAATAATACCAAAAAAATCATGTATCAAGCTAAACATGATTCCAATACAGGCTTGTATAATAGAGAATACTTCATCGAACAGCTTAAGGGTAGATTAAACAACCAAAGAGAGATTATGAATCCGCAAAATCGTTCGATTGCTGTAATTGACTTAAACTATTTCAAAGAAGTTAATGACAATTATAGCCATGTCGTTGGGGATGATGTATTAAGAGAAATTGGTCACAGACTACAAAACTCAGTTAGAGACGGAGATGTTGTCGCTAGAATGGGTGGAGATGAGTTTGCCATACTTTTCCTTAACCACGACCGTAGAGAAATCGTGAAATTGATAAAGCGCCTTCAAAAAGAAATTGCCATGCCTATTAGGGTGGATGATTTAAGTATAAGCGTGAGCTCAAGCATCGGAATTGTAGACAATGTATCCAAATATAATGACTATAATATACTACTTAAAGAAGCAGACCAAGCGATGTATGAAGCAAAAAAAGATAAGAGTGGTAGCGGGCGGTACATCTTCTATGAAAAATCTATTCAGAAGAAGGTTGAACGTCATAATAATATTGAGTTATCTCTTAGAACGGCGGATTTTGATGATGAAATGGATCTTCTATATCAACCGATTATAGACCTTAAGAGTATTAGAATTATTGGATTTGAAGGGTTTTTGAGATGGCGTTCTTTAAACGGTTTTAAGTATTCACCCAAAGAATTCATACCTATCGCAGACGAAAGTGACGAGATTTTAGAGATTGGACATATGGTTATGAAGCTGGCATTAAAAGCTGTTAAACGTATAAAAGAGGAAACCGGACAAGGTTGCTTTATCTCTGTAAATCTAACAAGCAAGGAATTGATGAATGAAAAACATATTGATGGTCTTAAGAAGTCTATCGTTGAAAACGGCATCCATTCCAATGAAATTCAAATTGATATAACGGATCGTTTTAAAAATAATCAAATTGGCCTAATTTCAAAAAATATTAATGAACTTAAAGACTTTGGTGTTCATGTTAACTTAGATGACTTTGGAACGGGTTATGCGTCTCTGGCTATATTAAATAAAATGGATATAAATGAAATTAAGATTGATGCATCATATATACGTAAAATCAGATTTGAACCAGAGGCATATAAAATGGTCAAAACCATGATTAACTTAGCAAAAAGTATGGAAATATCCGTAACGGCCGAAGGTGTGGAGAAGAAAGAAGAATTAGATTTACTATGTGAGCTGGGTTGTGATTATGCTCAGGGCTATTACTTCTCAAAACCGGTAACTTTAGATGAAGCCATCGAACTTAGAAGAGAATCCATAAGCCTATATGGCATAAGAAGTTAAGGCCAATAAGAATCCCCATGGATCTAAGAATTGTACCCATTAGTTGGAAGAATAACCAGCTTAAGAAGTGCAGCTCATAGCTTGTTGTGGGGATTTTTAATATTATATCAGCTTATTAAGATGATACTTAGACAAGACGCCTTTGTGAATAACATTCGCCATAAGCCAATAAGCAGGTGCAACTAAAAAAAAGAGTGTGAGCATAGAAAAAGCAGTGGCAAAGATAAGGGCAATTATAGTGATGACACATATCAAAGAAGCTAAGAGATGTTTGTTGGCCAGTAAAAAACCATATTTCATAAGTTGTTTTAAGGTCATATGGGTCTCGCCGAGTAAAGCATATGAATAAGTCATGGTAATCATGATTTCAAAAAGTATGAACAAATAGATGGGTAGGAGAATGATGATGTCGATATAACCGCTCCATACACTCCAAATATTGAGCAAGGCCAGACCGTATAATAAAAATGTCATCAAAGTCAATCCGAGGCTTCGGATTATTTTCTTTTGAAATACTGAAAAATAAGTCTTCAGCGTGTAGCCTTCTTCCAGAATAATAACATGATAGATGCCGTGAAAGAGTCCGGCGCATGCAAGCGGAAAAAGAAATCCAAAAGATAGGACACTCGTAAAGAGCCATAAAAAATTAAGTAAAACCATATCAAAAACCATCGTACCATATTTGTGAAAGGGGCTATCTAAGGAAAAAAAGTTCATAGACGATCTCCTTTTTTCTCGTGAATACAGTTATAAGTTACACTTAATCATTATAACAGCATTGTCTAATGATTGTAAGGAAAAATAATCAAACGCTTAAGAAAAAATGTGATAGAATAAAACCTAGTGATACTATAGAAATAGTTTTGAAGAATATTAAATGAGGACGAAAATGAAAGAATACCATAGAGACAATATGATTCTCATTGCAAGACAACATTATGATAAAGGTGAACTTCTTAAAGCGAAGAGCTTATACGAAAAAGCATTAAGTGCAGGCATTAGAGATACAGAATGGATGTTGGAGTTAGCACTTCTTTACGATGAACTAGAGGCCAACGATCAGGCTATGGATATATATGAAAAAGTCATTGCTCTTGATCCACAAGAAGCAGTAGCATATTATGGCATAGCCATATTGTACGACCACTTAGATGATTTTGATAAGGCAATCCCTTATTATGAAAAAGCCATATCTTATGACCCGACTTTTTTAAGAGCGCATTTTTTCTTGGCTTACGCATATGACCAAATCGGAAAAAGTGAACTGGCCATTCGCCATTACCAGAAAGCACTGGAAATTGACGATAACGATTTTTGGAGTCTGGTTAATCTCAGTGCCCTTTATGAAGAAGAAGGTAAGTATGTGTTGGCGGAAGAACTCATTAATAAGGCAGCATTAATAGAAGCGGATCATTATATGGTACTCTTTAATAAAGGCGTTTTGGCCATGCGTAGACATCAGAATAAGGTGGCTATGGACTATTTTAACAAGACCATTGTCGAAGAAGCTTCATATGGATATGCCTATTTAAATAAAGGGGTTATTTTAAGGGATATGGGCATGTTGGAGGAAGCGATTAAAGTCTTTAGTGTAGGTATGAGGCATTGCGAAGATGGTGTGTACTTGGCTTATAATAGAGCTTGTTGCTATTTAAAACAAAATAATACAACAGCTTGTGAAAATGAGCTGTTAAAAATACTCTCGGAATATCCTGAGATGTCAACTTATATATCGGAAGATAAGGAATTAGAGCATCTAATAAAAAAATCACCCCGAATCAAGACGGTACTGAAAAAGAACGAACAGTTATAGATTTTTTTCTAACCAGGCTTTAGCAGGATAGGCCAAATATAAAGAACCAGTAATGAGAAGAATACTATCTTGATTCAATAAACTTAGACCTTTTTCAATAGCTTTTTCGAAAGAATCAATCCATTCTAGATTTGAATTCTGGGGTAAATCTAAGTCATCTAAGGTCATAGCACGGGGACTAAGTGGTGAAGTCATAATTACTTTCTGGCTAAAAGCGTCGACTAGGTTCAACATGGCTTTATAATCTTTATCTTTAAGTATGCCAATTATAGTAATTATAGTTTTGTGCTTACAGTAAGTTTCTAAGATTTCTTTTACAGCCAATAGACCTTGAGGATTATGACCACCGTCTAATAAGATCATGGGGCGATAGGAAATCCATTCATTACGACAAGTCCAATGCGTGTTAGCAATACCGGATTTTACCGCTGCATCTGGTACGGACCATTTTTTTTTGAGTTCATGGATGGCCAGTAGAGCTGTTGCAATATTAATTTCCTGATGTTTGCCAATCATAGCGGTTGATAGACCCTTATATGCATAAAAAGGCGTTTGGATATTAAACAACTTTTTCTTGATACTGTTAAAAAGCAGAGACACTTGTATGAGACTTTCATCTAACAGGTATAGATAGGTATCCACTTCCTTAACTTTTTGGGTAACTTCTATTACAACTTCTATCGGATTAGGCGCCATGATAACGGGGGCATCAGCTTTGATAATCCCGGCTTTATGGGCAGCAATTGCCCCAAGAGAAGAACCAAGATACGCTTCATGATCATAAGAAATTGGGGTGATGATGGTCATCAATGGTTTATCAAAGACATTGGTAGCGTCATACGTACCACCCATGCCGACTTCAATTATGATGAAATCATGTTTTTTATGACTAAAATGAACAAGAGCAATGGCAACAAGACATTCAAATAGGGTAGGATGGTTAAGGTGATCGTCTACCATACAGTTACAGGCTTGAAGTACCATATCCGTACTTTTGGCAAAATCAGACTCTGAGATGAAACCTTCATAATCCTCAATAAGTTCTTTGTAATCCAGTATATGGGGTGATAGAAAAGTACCAACCCTATAGCCGGAATAGGTTAAAATATTTTGGAGATACTTTGCTGTAGAACCTTTTCCATTCGTCCCGGCAATATGAATGACAGGTAAAGTGTTTTGAGGTGAACCCAAATAAGTCATAAGATGAAGACTGTTATTATGATCAGGACGATATTGGGCAACTTCTATATTTTTCAGGGCTTTTAAACTCTCTTGATAGGTCATGACATTCTCCTTTTGAAATAGTAGCGTTATAGCTTTGACGCCTTAACCATTTTATCATATACAAAAAAAAGCTAAAACACAATATCTACATTGATTTCCCCTAATTGACTTGGTATAATTTAACTGGAATGTATCGACGTGGATTTGAGAGATATGGGGTTGGGAATTTACGAGGTAAAAAGAATGTCAAATGATTTTAATCAGTTTGAAGTGGATTATACCAAGAAAACGATTCTCATTGTAGATGATGAAGTGGTAATCTTAAATCTACTAAAAGATATTTTGGATATGCTAGGCTACAATGTAGTCTTATGTAGATCTCCTGAAGAGGCTTTAGAAGTTTTTAGCCATTACCGAAAAAGTATTGACCTCATCATTATGGACATGATGATGCCAGGGATGAATGGCTTAGAGCTGTATCGTAAAATCTGTCAAGTGGGTAGCAATAATAAGGTCATCTTGCTATCAGGGTATAGTATGGTGCAAGTAACTGCACAGCTTCTACGTGAAGGTGTGGTTGGGTTTATGCAAAAACCTGTAACTATTAAAAAATTGGAAGAAGCCATTCAGAAAGCTTTAAGCTAAATAAATGGTTATTGGAGGTAAATAAATGAAAAACGTATTAGATTTAATTATTATTGGTGCCGGACCGGCTGGTATTACAGCAGCGATTTATGCCAGTCGAGCAAAACTGTCTTTTGTAATTTTAGAAAAAGCTTTTACTGGTGGTCAGATTGTTAACACATATGAAATAGAGAATTATCCGGGTATTAAAGCGACTTCGGGTTTTGAGCTTAGCAATATGTTCAGGGAGCATGCTGAAACATTAGAGGTTGAGTTCATAAGTGAAGAAGTTTCAGAAGTGATTACAGAGGGTCCAATAAAAAAAGTCATAACCAATGACGGCAGTTATGAGGCAAGAACCATTATTATGGCCACAGGTGCATCTTGGAAAAAGCTTGGTGCCAAAGGTGAAGACGAATTCTCAGGTATGGGTGTTTCTTATTGTGCGACTTGTGATGGCGCCTTTTATAGAGACAAAGTGACTGCAGTCGTGGGCGGAGGCGACGTGGCGGTTGAGGATGCCATATATTTATCCAGACTATGTAAGAAGGTCTATTTAATTCACAGAAGAGATGAGCTTAGAGCGGTTAAGGTATTACAAGAACATCTCTTCAAAATAGAGAACATCGAAATAATATGGGATAGTGAAGTCGATGAAATCATCGGTGAGGAAACGGTAGAAAAAATTCATGTCAGCAACAGGTTGACCGATGAAAAACAGTTAATTGAAGTCAGTGGTGTCTTTATCGCCGTTGGAAGTGATCCTAATTCAGGACTAGTAACAAATCAGGTTGAAACAGACCAAAAAGGTTGGATTAAGACCAATGAAGATTGTGCAACAAGTGTACCGGGCGTATTTGCTGCCGGCGACTTAAGAGTTAAAAGTTTACGCCAGGTTATAACCGCAGCATCAGATGGGGCAATATCCGTTTACGCAGCTGAGCGTTACTTAGTAACGAACGGCTAAGTGTCCTATATGATAAGGTAAGATACTTAATAAATCACCTAGATTTGCCGATAAATAAGTATTGAGAGGTGATTTTTGTGAAGAAAAAAGTACTGATTCATGTTTATACCATACAGGTAAAAAACGATATATTAAGTATCTTAGTCAATAATGGCCATGATTTTTTAGAGGTTTTTAATAAAAGTGAATTAAACTTCAAATATAACTTAATCAAGGATCAGATTGACCTTTATATTCAAGAGTTAGATGAAAATAATTATGAAGAATCTTTAGACCAGATTCGTCGTATCGACATGGAAAAAGTGCGTACTATTGTTTTAATCCACAAGTATTCCAAACATGTCATAGATGATGCCTTGGCACTTAAGGTTAAAGATATCATTGTTTTACCGATGGAGCGAACCCATTTATCCAAAAAGATTCTGTCTTTCTTTGACATACAGAAGTCTTCACCTCTCATGCCATCGAATCAAGATAAAGTTCAGATTCAAAATTATATGGAAATAGATATAGACAAGATCAGGGATGAAATCAATAGAGCCATGCGTGGCAAATATCCTCTCTCTTTTGTATTAGTAGAATACCATAGTTTAGATCAAGCACAGTGGATTCTGTTTAAAAGCACCTTAAATCAATTGCTTAGGACCACGGATATCGTGATGTATTTTGAAGCTAATAATATTTTGCTAATATGTCCATTTACACTCAAAAACTTTCTTGTAGAAGTTGAGAATAAAGTTAGGAAAGCCTATGACCAAATTAAAGAAGAAGTTTCATCAAGAAGTGCACTGTTTTTATACGGCGTAACATTTCCGGAGGATGGCAATGCGTGGGAAGCCTTATACAATGAAATGAAAGACGGCATTCACGATAGCAAAGTTATTAGTAAGTTTGAAGGCACTTTAAAGCAAATCAACCCAAATACGATTCGGACACAGCTTAAAAAAGATTATGAATAATAGGAAGAGAGCGTATTTACTATGAGCCAGATATTTCCGGACAATCAAGGTATGTATGACGAAATGGTTGGACTGTTTGAGGAAGAGAAGTTTAGAAGTGCCATTAAGGTAGGTAAAGAACTTCTCGAAAGAGCAAGAGATACGTAGCAGATAAAGAGGAGAAGTGAAATGGAAGAGAGAAGAAAAAATAAACGTTTGCCGATTAGACTTGAGTTAGCCATTAACGAATTATTTAGACAAGATCATGAAATCATACCAAGGGTCAATAAAGAAATACATGTTGTGAACATATCTAGGACAGGTATAGGATTTGAATGTGAATCTGAACTGCCTTTAGGTTATTATTTTGATGCCAGAATTGATTTTGACAGTCAGAATTATTTTTATTGTGTCGTCAAGATTGTGCGAAAAGTCGATTATGATGGAAGCATCCTATATGGTTGTGAGTTTGTTGGTCTTGCAGAATTTTTATCCCAGAAAGTGGATGAGTATCAAGCCACAGTTGAAGAGCATTTAGAGTAACCAACAAAAATGATGAAGTTAGGAAGTGTCGAAATGGATGTAACCATAAAACATGTAGCAAAAAAAGCAGGGGTATCACCATCCACAGTTTCAAGAGTGATAGCAGATAGTCCCAAAATTAGTGCGGCTACTAAGAAGCGTGTTTTTGAAACGATGAAAGAGATGAATTATCAACCGAATATTATTGCAAGAAGCTTAGCCAATAGAGTAACCTACACACTTGGTCTCATTTTACCAAGCAAGGATGAAGCAGTTTTTGAGAATCCATTTTTTATGCAAGTGATGCGCGGCCTTAGTGTCTATGCCAAGCAAAAAGGTTATTATATTATGTACAATTATTGTAGAAGTGAAGAAGAAGAAGTAGAAACTATCAAACATTACATGGACAGCAAATGGGTAGATGGTATTATTCTGACTTCAACAAGAATCAAGGATAAAAGTGTGGAACTACTCATGAAGAGAAACCAGCCTTTTGTTGTTATTGGAAGACCGGAAGCACAAAGGGATAAGGTATTATGGGTTGATAATGATAATGTAATGGCCATGGAAAACATTGTAAACCGCTTAATTAAGCAGGGTCATAGAAAGATTGCTTATATCGGTGGTGAGCAACAATTTACAGTTTACCGACATCGCCTTAGAGGTTACCGCCAAGCACTTGAGCAAAATGGAATAGAATGGGATGATAGACTCGTAATTGAAAGTGAGCCAACAGAACAAAAGGCTTATGAAGCGATGAAGCAGATGCTTAAAGTCATAAGTCCTGATGCCATAGTGGGAACGGATGATATGGTTGCTTATGGTGCATACAAGGCAACTATTGAAGCCGGTGTTCTTGGCATTGCGTTTGCCGGGTTCAACAATACCCCTTTATCCATATTTAATAGTCCAACCATATCAACAGTGGATATCAATGCCGAGAAACTAGGCCACTATGCAGCTCTAGTGCTTATCGATCAATTAGAAAAAAACACATCTATGGAAAGAAACATCATAGTTGAAGCAAATTATATAGAAAGAGAATCAACGTTGGCTTATGTTAGAAACTAAAAAGTAAATCATAGACACAAGACGGTCATACTTTAATGATATGGTTAAAGGGTCAAAACTAAGTTCAACTATATAATTTTGACGCCTTAAGCATGTTATAATTATGTTTATAGAGAAGGAGTGATTGTTATGGAGAAAAAGACAGAAGAGGAACTAAAAAAATTAATAGAAGAGAAAAAAAAACGAGGTCATCAAGATAGCCATTTGCGACCTGAGAAGAAGTCGGGTAAGGAACATGAAGCCTTTGATTCAAAAAAACACGGTGGACCAATTGCTAAATAGAAAAAACAGGCTATTTCGTCAAGGTGTGAAGACCTTTGAAGAAATAGCTTTTCTTTTGTCTTGAGCTATGCAGATTTTTTCTCCATAGGCAAAGATGTCTTCATAAGGTATAATGAGGGAACGGGATAAAAAGGATTTATTGATGGAAGATCTATGCGTATTGGAGGTAATTGAAATGGCTTTAATAAAGAAAAAGACCGGTGATAGGGACATGGATAAAGAATATGAAGGTCGTTTTAAGATGAAGGTTTATGATACAATTTCGGATTGGAAACAACATATTCAATCAGATAGGCCCCTTAATCCTATGACCCATATAGAGGATCTATATTTAAGGTGTGATTTTAGCCAGGATTATATAAGGTCTATTATGAAAGTTAACTTTCGAGTTCGCAATCTATTAGATGAAAAGATTCCGGTGAAAATAAAATTGTTTCTTCATGAAGATGTAGATCAAGAGTCTATAGGTGCGATGGATACAAGGATGGTTGTCCAAGGTAGAAGGACAAGCAAAGGTTATTTTGAAGTGCCAATAAGTACCATCAAATTGTGGTCTGATCAAGAACCCTACTTATATGATGTCCTTGTGATCATGACGGACCACTTTGATGAGATACTTCAAATTGTAGGCCTCCAATACGGTTTTAGAGAAATAAAAACCAGCGGCGCACAAATATTAATGAATAATAAGCCCTTGTTGTTAAAAGGCATCAACTATCATAAGGATTTGAAAAAGGCCAGTTATCCAGAGATGTATAAAAAAGACCTAATGCTTTTAAAACAATATAATATGAATGCCCTTATAATTGACAGTGACAATGTAGATGATGTTTTTTATGAGTGTTGTAACCAATTGGGTTTTTATGTTGTGACTGAAATCAATAGTATTAATAAAAATATAGAGGGTATTATTACAAAAGCGGTTTCTGTTATAGGTAATGCGAGGAATCATCCCTGCAGTATTATGTGGTCATTAAAAAGCACGCTTAATAAAAATGAAAATCTAGCGGTTAAAAAAGTAATAATGTCATTAGACGATCGACGCTCTTGTATGATTCAAGGTGACGAAGCGTTTCACATTAGTGATGTATTTGTAATGGAGATGCTGCATGAAAAAACAATAGAAAGAATTGGAAAAGGTCTTGATATTCGAGGTGATATGCTCCTGTTAAAAGACCGTCGTTTTTCGAAAGGGATGGATGAATATACAGCAATGGCCTATAAGAAAAAACCTGCTGTTCTATATACAAACAGGCAAACGGCCAATGAGGAACTTATTAATTTAAGGCCGGTGATGGAGAGCATGCATGTTCATACCAGATGGCATGGTGGCTTTATAGGTAGTTTCATGAATTATTTTTCACATCAAAGTCACTTTGGGGAGGGGAACTTTGAAGTTCGGCCATTAGCATATGAAATAAAAAAAGCATTTGAAGCCTATCACATCAGCTTCGATTCACAGACAGCTTTTTACAGCATTAAGAACCTTAACTTATTGGCAGAAGAAATAGAAGTGCGCATCACCATCCAAGAAGATGGTACGCCGATTAAGATGGAAGGCTTTGATTCGGCGAGCATAAAACCAGGTGAGGTAATATCAGGTGTTATAAAATCATGGTTGCAATTAAATAATGAGAGCGTTTTGTACCATATTATTTTTGAGGTCCTACTTACAAAAGATTTGTGGTGGGCTAAAAAAGGACATATACTTGCCAGTCAACAGTTTGAGAAGGAAGGCTACAACCCTATTATTTTCATACCCAAATCGAATATCGACTGTATGATAAACGAATCCAGTCAAATCATCAAGGTGGTTGGTGAAAAAGTATGTTATGAATTCGATAAAAAGACAGGTCACATCACACAAATCAAAGTGGATAACAAAGAATTACTAAAACAGCCTATTCGACCTATTTTGAGAAGTCTATCAGACACTGAGTCTAATGCAATCAAAGATGATGTACAAAGACAAGTTAAGGCATACAAAATAGAGAAAAAAGGTTCTCAAGTTGATCTTCATTTTGAAATAAGTATTAAGACGGTAAAAACCTTATTACAGATTAAATATGAGATCTTTTCAACGGGTGAACTCAACATTTATTATGAAGGTAAGGCAAATGATTATTCAGATAGACTTGGCTCTATGATAACTTTAAGGGGTGAAAAAAATCAGGTCAACTGGTTTGGTAAAGGTCCTCATCCAGCCTGTTTTGAACGAATGACAAGTACTCAAATGGGTCTATATCAAATGGATTTACTGGAGCTTAGTTATGAGGAAGATGGACACTTAAAGTGTCATACATATCAGGATGTTCGGTGGATGACCTTGATGGGGACGGATGGAGAAGGCGTTATGGTAGAGAGCATGGATAAAAACGGATTTGATGCCGATTTTACGGCTCAAGACAAAGGAAGCACAGCCCTTCTTATCAATCATACTTGTAGTTACCGGTTTTTATTTATGGAAGCGCTATAGCCTCGATTAAATCAGGAATCAACAATAGGTAATGACAGAAAAATATGGAGGCAATTATGGATCCAGTAATCAACAAAGGCCAAAGACTGATTGGCTATATGAAACAATATATGGGTCACTATATCCTAGGTGTACTCGCCGTAATATTAGTAGATGTTATACAGTTGAATATTCCGGTGATTACCGGGAACATTACCAATGACCTTCAATATGGTGCTCTTACAATGGCTTTACTCATGAGAGAACTTGTTAAGTTGCTAATAATCGGTATTATTATTACGCTCGGACGTTTCGCTTGGCGCTACTATATATTTGGTACTTCCAGACATATTGAAAAAAACATGAGAAGAGACTATTTTATTAAATTAGAGTCCTTATCCACTGATTTTTTTAATGAACACAAAACAGGTGACTTAATGGCCTATGCCACCAATGATCTAAATGCAATAAGGATGATGGTTGGACCCGGTGTTTTAATGGCTCTTGATGCGGTTATATTAACAGTATTGGTACTCTATAAGATGATTGAAACCATTAGCTTAAAGCTGACCTTAATAAGTATATTACCTCTACCGGTAATTGCTATTGGAAGTCTGATATTAGGTAAGTTCATACGAAAACGGTTTAAGGATAAACAAGAGGCTTTTGCACACCTATCCGATCTGGTTCAAGAAAACATATCCGGTATGCGTGTTATTAAGGCTTTTGTAAAAGAAACCTATGAAATATCTAAGTTCAATGTAGCGAATCAGCATAATTATGATAAGAATATGCATGTTGTAAAGCTGTTTGCAATAATGATGCCTTTGGTGACGCTCATTAGTGGTTTGTCAATTGCAATTGCCCTTGGATTTGGAGGTCGGATGACCATTCGAGGAGAAATAACTTTAGGTGATTTTGTAGCCTTTGTACAATATATATTGATTTTGGTATGGCCAATGATGGCTTTTGGCTGGTGCATTAATATAGTATCTCAAGGCATGGCTTCTCTAAGCCGTTACGAAGAAATTATGGCAACAAAGAGTACCGTGGTTGATAAAGAAGCATTAGTAGAGGTGGCGCATTTTAAGGGTAGCATTCAGATGCAAGACTTGACCTTTGCTTATAAAGCAGATGCTGAACCGGTTCTTAAGAACATAAGTCTTTCAATAGAAGCAGGACAATCGGTCGGTATTCTAGGACCTACCGGTAGTGGTAAGACCACCTTAGCCAACCTTCTCTTAAGGCTTTTTGATCCACCTGAGAACACGGTTTTTCTGGATGGTGTGGATGTACTTGATTTACCTCTTGAAAAGTTAAGAAAAAGCTTTGGTTATGTACCACAAGATAATTTTCTTTTTTCAGATACAATCATCAATAACATAGGCTTTGCAAAAGAGGTTATTCAAAAAGAAGCGGCAATGAACGTAGCAAAGGAAGCGTGCGTGCATGATAATATAGTAGAGTTTAAAGAGGGGTATGATACCATTGTTGGGGAACGCGGTGTCACGCTATCCGGAGGTCAAAAACAACGGATTTCCATTGCCAGAGCCTTACTTTGTGAAGCACCGGTTCTGATTTTGGATGATGCCGTATCAGCTGTGGATACAAAGACGGAAGAAGCCATATTGGATATGCTTAAACATCAAAGAGGCCATCAAACCCAGATTCTAATAGCACATCGTATATCTACGATACAACATGCGGACTTAATCATTGTTCTAGATGACGGTCATATTGTTGAACAAGGAAATCATGAAACGTTGATTAACAATAAAAGCCTCTACTATGAAATGGTCAAGCAACAACAGCTAGAGAAAGAAATCATAGAGGAAGGGTAGGTGGTAAAATGGACATAGAAGACAAAACCATAGAAAAAGGCTATGATGGCGCGTTATTAAAAAGACTGCTTAAATATGCCAAAAAGCATTATTTTGCCATAACGCTATCCATGATACTATTGGTGGTGGTGGTTGCTTTTGAATTGATTCGACCGATTATTATTGGTCAAGCCATTGATGAAGTAATCGTTAACTATCAAAAAATCTATAGCCAAGTATCCCCTGAAGAAGGTTCTGTAATAGCAGAAACAGGTTATATAGAAGATGAAGACAATAAGATGAAGGAAGCGTCAAAAGCCACAATTATATATGAAGAGGGTCGCTACTATCTGATTGATAATTTAACTTATGAAGAAGCTTTAAGAATAAGAGAAAAAAAAGGTAGCCTAGATCATAATGGCGCATTTGTAACGGATCAAGGTATAGTGTATAGCACTCAATTATTAACATCTGAAGAAATTGATCAATTAAGGTCTATGGACTATACAGAACTTTTTAAGTTAATGGTGTATTTTATTATTATTCTAATAGCAGGTTTGATTATCGCTTATTTTCAAACTATATTGCTTCATTACACAGGTCAAAAAATTATTTATGAAATCAGAGATGAGATTTTTGTTCATATTCAAGGGCGTTCTATTGAGTTTTTTAATCAGAATCCGGTTGGTAAACTGGTAACCCGTGTCACCAATGATACAGAGACTTTAAACGAAATGTATACCAGCGTCATTGTCAACTCAGTAAAAAGTGTCTTGACCCTAGTTGGAATATCCGTTATGATGGTAGTTCTGAACTGGCGACTTGCCCTTGCAGTTTTTCTTGTTTTACCCTTAGTGCTCGTATCGACACTTATTTTTAGAAAATACTCAAGAAAAGCATATCGAGATGTCAGGCGGCAGGTATCCATGGTGAATACTTTCTTATCGGAACATATATCCGGCATGAAAATCGTTCAGATTTTTGGTAAAGAAAAAGCCAAGCTAAAAGCCTTTGATGAAATAAATGACGGGTTGCTAAAAGCCAATATGAAAGAATTAATGGTATTTGGCGTTTATAGACCAAGCATGTATTTGATTTATGTATTGTCCTTAGCCATGGTGTTGGGTTATGGAGGATATCAGGTCTTGGAAGGTGTCTTAACCATTGGGGTTTTAGTCATCTATCTTCAGTACATATCCAACTTTTTTGATCCGATTCAACAACTGGCAGAACAATTTGGTATTCTTCAATCGGCCTTTGCAGCGGCAGAGAAAATATTCTCACTGCTGGATGATAATCAAAGTATTGATAATATTGATAATCCCAAAGTCATGGAATCGGTAAAAGGCCATATTGAGTTTAAGAATGTTTGGTTTGCCTATAAAGAGGATGAATATGTGTTAAAGGATATATCCTTCACAGTGAATCCGGGAGAAACAGTAGCATTTGTTGGAGCGACCGGTGCAGGGAAAACCTCTATACTCAATCTGCTTACCCGATACTACGACATACAACAAGGTGAAATACGACTGGATGGACACAACATTAAGACTTTGGATAAACATAATATAAGAAAACATGTGGGACAAATGCTACAGGACGTATTTCTCTTTACCGGAGATATTAAAGAAAACATACGTCTTGGTGAAACAAGTATAAGTGACACAGACGTGATGGCAGCAGCGAAATTCGTTAACGCTCATATTTTTATTGAAAAAATGCCAGGCAAGTATGATGAACATGTATTTGAAAGGGGGGCTACGCTTTCGGCAGGTCAAAGGCAGTTGTTGTCTTTTGCGAGAACGTTGGCCTATAAGCCATCGATTCTGCTACTTGATGAAGCAACCGCCAACATTGATACGGAGACAGAGGTATTGATACAAGATGCCCTCTTAAAGTTAATGGAAAACCGTACAACTCTTGTGGTAGCGCACCGATTGTCCACCATTCAACACGCAGACAAAATTGTTGTTTTACATAAAGGTCGAATTAAGGAAATAGGTAACCATCAAACGCTACTGAGCAAAAAAGGTCTATACTATAACTTGTATCAGTTACAATATCAGGAATTGGAAGAAAAATCTTCCTAAGAAAAGAGGTCACATGGCGTACAATTATAAAATGGTTATCGGTTATGACGGTGCCAAATACCAAGGCTGGCAAAAAAACAAGAATGCAAAGAATACTATTCAAAGTAAGTTAGAAAGTACCTTAAGTGAATACTTAGGCGAAGAAATTGTGGTAATTGGTTCAGGCAGAACGGATAAAGGTGTTCATGCCCTTGGACAAGTGGTGAACTTCATCACAAAGTCCAAGCAAAAACCGGGGAATCTAAAGTACAATTTGAACAAGGTCTTACCGGAAGATATTATCGTAAAGGAAGTATATAAAGTGGATGAGCATTTTAACTGCCGCTTTGCCGCGACAAGTAAAACCTATCGATATACATTATGGAAGGCCAATGCACAGACGATGCCACTCTTTGAACGTAAATATGTTTATAGATTGGAAGAGCAAGTCGATACAGATCTCATGCTGGTTGCAGCAAGCAAATTTTTAGGTGAACATGATTTCAAAGGATTCTGTAGTGATAAAACCAAGAAAACAACGACAAGAAAAGTCAATAGCATTGATATTATTGAAGATGAAGACCGTATCGAAATCATCATGAATGCCAGTGGTTTCTTATACAATATGGCCAGAATCATGGTTGGGACACTCATTGAGATTGGTCTTGGCCTTCGACATGATGACACCATTAACCAGGTCTTTGCCTCCAAAATCAGAAGTGAAGCAGGATACACCGCACCGGCACAAGGACTTTGCCTTATGGAAGTGGCATATTAGAGAACTCGACGTAATCATAAAACCGCCCTACAACGAATATGTAGTAGGGCGGTTTTGATTTTATCTTTATAGATCA
Organism: Petrocella sp.; assembly: GCF_059865615.1. Taxonomy (NCBI): domain Bacteria; kingdom Bacillati; phylum Bacillota; class Clostridia; order Lachnospirales; family Vallitaleaceae; genus Petrocella; species Petrocella sp. The sequence continues at coordinate 59,776 of NZ_JCBCDA010000028.1, forward strand.
TTCATCATTCATCATTCATCATTCATTATTCTAGCTTCGATGGATTTTGCGGTCTTACTGATGGCAATACCGCCGGTTGCGGTTTCGCGGTGGCAGGCAGGCAATAGATCACCCACTTGTTTCATGGCTTGCACCACTTCATCAAAAGGAATCACAGAAGGAAGACCAGCCAGAACCATTTCGGCGCACATAAGTGCATTGGCGGCACCTAGGGCATTTCTTTTGTGACAGGGTACCTCCACCAGTCCAGCTACAGGGTCACAGATGAGTCCCATCATATTATTAATGGCTATGGCTGCCCCGTCAAAAGATTGTTCCATGGTTCCACCGAGCACATAGACAGTCGCTGCAGCAGCCATCGCTGCAGCTGAGCCAATCTCGGCTTGACAGCCACCTTTAGCACCGGATATGCTGGCTTGTTTGGCGATAACCATACCAACGAGTCCAGCGACAAAAAGCGCCTCAATGATTTTGTTGTCTTCTAGGTTATAGGTTTCTTGAAGTGCTTTTAAAGTACCTGGCAAGACCCCACTTGCGCCTGCGGTTGGCGCTGCCACAATCTGTCCCATGGCCATATTCACTTCCATAGTACTTAGGGCGTACATAATGGCTTTGCTTGTCGTTATGCCGCAAATGGATTTGCCAGATTCGTAAGAACTCATAAGTTTAATGGCTTCACGGCCCAAAATCTTACCATGAAGTTGATGTTTATCAAGGTCTAGTCCTTGAGCAATAGCTTGCTTCATAATCGCCCATTGACGTTCCATGGTGCTTAGAATAACACCTTGATTTAGATCACTAGTAGAGACTTCATACTTTAGAGCAATCTCAAAAAAATTAAGATTGTGGGTTTCTCTTAATTGTAGGATATCTTTGGCGGTTGCTATCTTCATGGTGGCCTCCTATTGTATCGCTTCAAAAAAAGTCAGTTTATTCAAGGCTTCCAAAGCACTGATTTTTTCCAAAGCATCTTTATGTATGACATCATCGGATTCAATAACCATAACGGCGTTCTCACCTTTGCTTTCACGAAAGACTTTCATAAAAGCTATATTAATGTGGTGTTTGGCAAGAATTTGACTGATATCAGCTACAAAGCCGGGTAAATCTAGATGTTGGGTAATGAGCGTTGCATAATTACCGGTGATGGCTACATCGATATCATCAATAGAAATAATCTTTACTTTGCCTCCCCCAATGGAAGAGCCAATAATTGACTGTGTTGTCCCATCCAAGCCTTCAAAAATCATTTTGACCGTATTTGGATGAACGTCGTCTAAGCTGATTTTCTTAAAAGTAATTTCAATATTCATGTCCTTGGCTTTCTCATAAGAGAAAGGAATGCTTGGATCATCAGGACGCATACCACAAACACCTGCAATAAGGGCTTTATCTGTACCATGTCCTTTATAAGTGGTTGAAAAAGAGCCATGAAGATAAAAAGTAACTTTTTTAATAGGCTTTCCAAAAATTGAACGTGCAATATAAGCAACCTTTGCGGCCCCTGCAGTATGTGAGCTTGACGGACCAATCATAGCCGGTCCGATAATGTCAAAAATAGAGTAATTTTCCATAACCTTCACCTCATGTATTTAGAATGGAATACTGATTCTATTATAGCTTATAAAGCATTTTTTAAGAAGAAAAAACAAGAAAATCATTAAAAAGGGGTTGACATAAGACTAAGTTGGGTGTATATTATAAATATAATCAGCACTCAACCAAGATGAGTGCTAACAAAATACTTAAAGGAGGCATTTATATGTTTAGATTAACACCTTATGCACGTGGACAAGTTTCAAGGAGAAGTAATGATTACTCAGATATTTTCAGTATGTTTGATGATGTATTCAACGATTCTTTGTTTCAATCTCGAGCATTAAATTATGGCTCATTTAAGATTGACATCAAAGATAACGACCAAGAATACATTCTTGAAGCGGATCTTCCGGGTGTAAAAAAAGAAGACCTGACCATTGACTATAAGGATGACCAATTATTAATTCAAGTAGAATGTAAGGATGAAGTCGATGAAGAAAAATCCAACTATATCCATAGAGAAAGAAAAATATGCTCTATGCAAAGAATGTTTGGATTAAAAGACATTCAAGGTGACAAAATTAGTGCTAAGTTAGAAAATGGCGTATTAACCATTGTAGCACCAAAGAAAGAAGAAGTGGATAACTCCATTCGGATTGAAGTTAAGTAAGAAAATCAATCGATTAGGAAGACTTAAATAAATATGTATAAATCATTTAAATGGCATAGTCGCTAATAGTGGCTATGCCATTTTTTCGAGCTGCTGTTGAAAAGCCATATTATGTGTTAAAATATAATTGTATTCAAAGGAGATGGTAAACAATGAAAACAAAACTCTTACCGGGTATCATCGGTGGTTTTATTGGTTTTTTAGTTGGTATTTTTGTTGGTGGTTACTTCGGTTTAGTGGTAGGTGGCACTTTTTTAGGTGGACTCGAAATCTATGAACACACTGGTATGCAAGGCTATGAGTTAGCCGTTTATGTTGGAGCAATAATTGGTGCACTTATAGCAACGGTAGTAGGTGCCAAAATTGCATTGAAGATTGCTTATAAAACGGATAAGAACCAATAGTTTCAAGAAAAAAATAAGTCAATATCAACGATGAGGTTCCTAGAAACATCCAAAAAAATTCTCTAAGCTTAAATGGCTTAGAGAATTTTTAGGGCCTTACCCAATAATTAATCTACTTAGAACTTGTATTAAAGTAACGGGTCATTTGTGCCGCTAGATTCTGAATCGGCATACTTTGTAAAGAAATATGGCCGGGACCGGTAAGGGTGGTTAGAAAAAGACCTTCCCCACCTAAAAAGATATTCTTAAGACCTTTAACCATTTCTACGTTATAATCTACAGATGCATCAAACATGGCTACATTACCGGTATCCACTTTGAATTTTTGCCCTGGCTGTAGAATATATTCTTCAATGTGGCCATCAAATTCTAAGAAAACATGTCCTGGACCGGTGATTTTTTGTAAAATGAAACCTTCACCACCAAAAAAACCTGCGCCAAGTTTTTTTCTAAAGGCGACTTCAAGCTTAATATTAGAAGTTCCAGCTAGAAAGGCTCCCTTTTGGCAAATGATGGTTTCTCCTTCTTTGAGCTCTTTTGCAACTATTTTACCGGGAAAAGAAGAAGGGAATGCGATGATGGTATTGTCTGCTTTTGATGTAAAGGTATTAAGGAAAACGGATTCACCGGAAAAAGCTCTTCCAAGTCCACCCATTATACCTCCCTTCATGTTGGTATCCATGGTGATGTAGTCACTCATCCAACCCATAGCACCCGCTTCAGAAACTAAGGTTTCATTAGCGTTCAAAGTACATACAACAACAGGCAGTGTTTGACCTTTGATTTCATACTTCATAATTAGTTACCTCCTAGTGTAAATATATTTTTTATAAAAATGCATACTGCTTAATCTTATTTTATCACTATAGGGTTAAAAAAAAGTGTGTCTAGTATATGATTTTAAGAAGCTTGTTCCGTAACAACCAATTTGCTATAATGAAATTGGTTTTTGACCTAAAATACGATGAATAAAATATAAATTAAAGAAGGTGAGCTTATGTTTGACATACAGGCAGAATTAAACAAACTGCCCTTAAAGCCTGGCGTTTATATTATGAAAGATAATCAAGATGAAATCTTATATATTGGTAAGGCTATAAAATTACGCCACAGAGTTAGACAATATTTTAGAAAGTCAACGCACCACACGAACAAAATCAAACATATGGTAGCAAATGTGGCTTCTTTTGAATACATCGTAACAGATTCTGAACTGGAGGCATTGATACTAGAATGTAATCTTATCAAGAAATATCGACCCAAATACAATACAATGTTAAAAGATGATAAGCATTACCCTTATATCAGGATTACCCTTGGTGAACCGTATCCAAGAATTATGATTGCAAGGGAAATGCAAAAAGATAAGTCGAAATATTATGGACCCTACACAAGTAGCTTAGCAGCAAATGAGACCATTGAGTTACTTAGAAAAATCTATAAAATAAGAAACTGTAATAGAATCTTACCAAGGGACATTGGTAAAGAGCGAGCATGCCTATACTATCATATTCATCAATGTGATGCGCCTTGTCAAGATTATATATCTAAGGAAAGATATAGAGAACAAGTGCATCAGGCCATTGACTTTCTAAACGGTCACTATAAAGAGGTTATTGAAATGCTAGAAAAGGCCATGTATAAAGCCTCAGAGGAAATGGATTTTGAGAGGGCAGCAGATTATCGGGATCAACTTCAAAGCGTTCAGACCATTGCTCAAAAACAAAAAATAATAGATGGTGCCATGGAAGACAAGGATGTAATAGCATTTGCAAAATCTGAAGTAGAGGCGATTGTTCAGGTTTTTTTCATACGAAATGGGAAAATGATTGGAAGAGAACATTTTCGACTGGAAGGTATAGAAGAATTAAGTAACAGTGATATTATGGGGACCTTTGTTAAACAATTTTACTCAGGAACACCTTATATTCCAAAAGAACTAATGCTTCAAGAGGAGCTTGATGAAGCCGATATCATTCAATCTTGGCTATCCAGTAAACGTGGGCAAAAGGTATATATCAAAGTACCTAGGAAAGGCGAAAAATCTAGATTGGTAGGATTGGCCGCTGAAAATGCAGCTTTAACTCTAAACCAATTTGGGGAACAGATAAAGAAAGAGGCAGCTAGAACCAAAGGGGCCGTGGATGAGATTATGACATTATTAGGTATAAAAACCTCGATTGACAGAATAGAAGCTTTTGATATATCCAATACCCAGGGATTTGAATCTGTTGGCTCAATGGTTGTTTTTGAAGAGGGCAAACCTAAAAAAACAGATTATCGTAAATTCAAGATTAAGCATGTGACAGGTCCAAACGACTATGCCAGTATGGAAGAAGTGCTAAGAAGAAGATTTACTCATGCCTTAAATGAACAGAAAGAGATCCTAGTTAAAAAACTAAATCCCGATGTGGGTAAATTTGCAAGGTTGCCCAATCTAATCCTAATGGATGGCGGAAAAGGACAAGTGAATATTGCTCTAAGTGTTCTTAAGGATCTCGAACTAGATATTATCGTTTGTGGTATGATTAAAGATGATCAACACCGAACAAGAGCCTTGTTGTATGAGAACCGTGAAATAGCTATGAAGAAGCGTTCCGAGGCTTTTAAGCTCATCACCAGAATTCAAGATGAAGCCCATAGGTTTGCCATTGATTATCACAAAAAATTAAGAAGTAAAGCCCAGGTGGCATCTATATTAGATGGTATCAAAGGTATTGGACCTTCGAGAAGAAAAGCGCTGATTCTTCACTTTAAATCAGTAGCTCATATACAGGTAGCGAGTATAGAAGAACTAAGCCAAGCCCCTACAATGAACAAAATGATAGCACTTAGAGTGTATGAATTCTTTCATAAGCAAGAAAAAGAGATAGAAAATAATTAAGATGAGAAGCATTAAAAATGTCTAGTGCATAAAATGTTTATTTATGATACTCTATATAAGTAAAACTTTGGCTAAAGGCCTGAGCTTAGAATCATAAGATGGTTAAAGGGTCAAAACTTAACCATAACATGGAGGATAATCATGTATTCTGTAAAGCTATCTGATATTATCATTAAAATGAAACTAACCAATTTAACGCCGGAAGTTGATATTTCCAGTCATGAAATATCCCAATCGGATGTGAATAGACCTGCCCTACAACTGGCTGGTTTTTACGATTATTTTGATGCAGACCGAGCACAGATTATCGGTAAAGTGGAATACACTTTCATTGAAAATATGGCACCTTATCTAAAACTGGAAACGTTTGAAAGATTATTCGGTTCAAAAATTCCTTGTCTAATATTGGCGAGATCACTTGAGCCGGATGAGGATATGATTGCGATTGCAGAACGCCATGGTGTCCCCCTTTTACAGACTAAATTATCAACATCTTATTTTTTATCAGAACTCACCAGATATCTAAAAGTGGAACTTGCGCCGAGTATATCCATTCATGGTGTATTGGTGGACGTATATGGTGAAGGAATATTGATTAAAGGTGAGAGTGGTATTGGCAAAAGTGAAGCAGCGCTTGAGCTTATTAAGAGAGGTCATCGGCTGGTGGCAGATGATGTGGTTGAAATCAAAAAAGTATCGGATGATACTTTACTTGGAACTTCGCCAGAGATTATTAGACACTTTATTGAAGTTCGAGGTATAGGTATTGTAGACTGCAAAACATTATTTGGTGTTGAATCCGTTAAGGAGAGCCAGACCATTGACTTGATTATTAATTTGACAGAATGGGATAGACAAAAAGAATACGATCGTCTAGGGTTGGAAGAGGAATATGATGAAATACTGGGTAACAAAGTTGTAAGTCATACCATTCCCATTCGACCAGGACGGAACTTGGCGATTATTGTTGAAAGTGCAGCTATTAACCATAGACAGAAGAAAATGGGTTATAATGCAGCGGTGGAACTAAACAACCGCGTGACCGGTAATCTATTACGTCGTTCTCAAGAGAGAGACGAAGAAAATGATAAATCTTAGAATAAATTAAAACCATTGGTTAAAGGGTCAAAACTAAGTTTCACTAAATTCGCCTACCATATGTAGATTACGTTGATACATTCATAACTACATATGGTAGGTGAAAGTTCAACTATATAGTTTTGACGCCTTAACCAACCATTGATAGTATATAAGGAGGCAACATGTATAATATTGGAATAGATTTGGGAGGTACAAATATAGCGGCAGCTATTGTAACCGAGACAGGTGAGATTGTAAGAAAAGGCTCAACACCAACTTTAAACGATAGAAAATACGATGCTATTGTTAAAGATATGGCAATGCTTTGCATGAAGTTAATGGCAGAAGAAGGGCTTAAGACAGAAGATATTCACTCAGTAGGTATTGGTAGTCCAGGCACACCGGATCCGGTTCATGGTATTATCGTTTATGCGAATAATTTGCATTTTAACAACGCACCTATACGTCAGGAATTTCAGAAATATTTGAATTTGCCGGTATATGTGGAAAATGATGCCAACGTCGCTGCTCTAGGTGAATATGAGTCCGGTACAGGAAAACTATATAAGGATTTTGTCGCCATTACTTTAGGGACCGGTGTAGGTTCAGGCATCATAATAGATAGAAAAATAATCAGCGGAAGTTGGTATGGTGGTGCAGAAGTGGGACATATGGTTATTCAGTATGGTGGCGAACCCTGTACTTGTGGACGCAAGGGCTGTTGGGAAGCCTACTCTTCGGCTACAGGTCTCATTAGACATGCCAAAAAAGCGGCCAAAGAAAATCCAAAATCAGCAATGAATACACTGCTAGAAGGTAATCTTGAAAAAATGAATGCTAAAATACCCTTTGATGCTGCACAAAAAGGTGACAAAGTAGCCCAAGAGGTCATAGATATTTATATTGGCCATTTGGCCGTCGGTCTTGTAAATGTCATCAATATATTCCAACCAGAAATCATTGTTTTAGGTGGCGGTGTTTCCGCACAAGGAGAAAATCTTATTATACCTCTTAAGAAAAAAATCGTAGATGAGATTTATGGTGGAGAAGCGGCATTTAAAACCAAAATTGAGATAGCACAACTTGGCAATGATGCAGGCATTATTGGAGCAGCCATGCTTTATAAGATTAACGAGGTATAAGTAAAAGTAAGTCAATATTCACCAAGTGTCTGAAGTGATATTAATTAAAGGGACGTCTTAGACGTCCCTTTAATTAAATGGTTAAGATATCAAAACTATATACTTGAACTTTTACAGTATTTGAGTCCTTATTTTTGGAATTGGTCAACTAACTCTTTATTGGTCATGCTATCATCATCCCAAAGTTTTTCTTTGATTTCTTGGACGTTTTTTTGTTTTTTTTTCTTCTCAGCCATGAGTAGGGCTTTTTCTTTAGCACGACGCATGTCCTTGATTTGTCTTTTTTTATTTATGATATCTTGATTGTAGGCACGTAGAGCTTCTGCTCTTTTTTGTTCTTTGACGAGCGCGAATTTGGATCTACCTTTTATGAGAAGATAGATAAATATGAGGGTAATGAAGCTGACCGTAATAAAAGTGTAAGAAGACAAACCGAGTACAAGCAGAAGGGCGCTTGCGATAATACCTATGCCAAGTATGCGAATAATACTTCGTGAAATCGTATCATTGTAGAACAAGGCATTTAATATAGCACTATGCAGGGTGTTGTTGGCAGACAAATTAATACCGACAAATAATAATATTATGGTAAGGGTTAAAGTGAGTTCGGGTTGCATGTAAGACCTCCTTGTCTTTTAAGTCAAAACGAATGGGTCACAAATGGTTATCGTCATAATCTGTAATCTATTAAATAGTCTATTGTCCTTATTTTTAGGAACTGACTTTGGAAGCTATAGTAATCAGCTCAGGTTTACCGGTATTTTAGGAAGTCTTATGATTTTGATTTCAATTTATGTGATTGAAGACATATAGTTTGGTGTGTTAGTGAGATGGAATTAGTCATCCTTCTTATTTTTGTCCATTTCATCTAAGGCTTTTCTCCTAATATGGATAAAAACATTAACCAATATTAAAGATGGTATGACATAATAAACAAAAGTGTCTAAAAATCTTGGCATGGTTGTAGGAAGCATAATCTTGAAGTGAGACCAAAAGACAGAAAAAGTCATGGCATAGAGGGTCATGTGATAAAGCTGTTTGAGTTTTAGACCAAGTCCCAATAGGGTTCTAAGTAAGTTGGCAATCATAAGTATGAATAAGCTGTTAAAAAAGAAATCCACCAATGATATGAAAAACTGAAAAATCATACCAACAGGTATAGCAAGTAGAGCACTCATGACCATAGCCTCCCGTATGAGCGCAGAGGAAGTATTGGTCCCATAAGGATTATAGAAATTATCATAACCGTTAACCAGAGGTGAGATACCGTCTCGAATAATAATGAATCGATTCGGTGTTAATATAAGTGCATTCTTATAGGCCAGCATATCATTAATATTTAATACACCCTGTCCGTCTATTATGATGGGAAAATCAAAATAGAAAATGCGATAAATCTCTGTGCCTTCTACTTCTAATCGACCTTCAACAAGGCTGAAATTTGGTATAATTCCAGCGTCATAAGCTTCTATGGTCTTATCAAAACTGACTTTAAGATTGTAGCTATTGTAGCCGCCGACGACAACAGAAAGCAACAGAATAAACAGGATGATATAGCCAAAAGCCTTTCTTAACGGCTCCTGTAGTATTTGAACATAAAATTCAGATGGGACGAGGCTTTTGCCAATTTTGCCAATCCAAGTATACTTTTTCATAAAAACCTCTTTCTAATCAGATGTTATTACCATTATAGGCAAAGGGTTATTAAAGAACAAGTCTTTTTTCAGTGAAGCATGATAATAGGGTATAATAAAATGTGAATTTATAATTAAGGAAATGGTAATAGAATTGTAACCTTATGCGGTTGTAAGTGGATTTTGATTCCCTTATAATAAGATAGATGGTTAAGGTGTTAAAACTATATAGTTGAACTTTTGCATACAATATATAGTTATGAATGCATCAACGTAATCTATATATTGTATGTAAATTTAGTGAAACTTAGTTTTGACCCTTTAACCATAGATAGTGATGACTTAAGCCTTATATATACAGAATGGACGTTTATATACTGGTTGTCTAATAGATTGGAGAACAAAATGTCGGCGTATAGATTATTAGCACCTTGCCTTTTTGGACTGGAATCGGTCTTGAAACAAGAAATAAAAGACTTGGGTTATGAAGTGGTAGAGGTTGAAGATGGAAGGGTCATCTTTAAGGGAGATGCTCTGGCTATTTGTAGAAGCAACATATGGCTTAGGACAGCAGAACGTATAATGATTGAGGTGGATCGCTTTGAGGCAAGAAGCTTTGAGGAACTTTTTGAGAAAACTCAAGCTATAGCCTGGGAGCAATATATACCTATAGACGGGAAGTTCTGGGTTTCAAAAGCATCATCCATCAAGTCGGAATTGTTTAGTTCAAAAGACATACAAAGCATTGTAAAAAAAGCAATGGTAAAGCGTCTAGGTCAGTTTTACAAAGAATCATGGTTTGAGGAATCAGGTGCATCCTATCCAGTACGTATATTTATCAAGAAAAACATGGTCAGTGTGTGTTTGGACACTTCTCTTGAAGCCCTACATAAAAGAGGTTATAGAATCATGACATCAAAAGCACCCATATCAGAAACACTGGCGGCTTCTTTGATTCTATTATCCGTTTGGAATAAGGACAGAGCATTTGTAGATCCCTTTTGTGGCTCGGGTACTTTGGTCATAGAAGCCGCTATGATTGGTGCCAATCTTGCCCCTGGCCTAAACCGTAGTTTTGCCGCTGAAGGATGGAAAAATCTAATACCCAAAAAGCTTTGGATGGAAGCAGTGGATGAAGCCAATAAAAAGTATGATCCAAATGTGTCATTAAATATTCAAGGATTTGATATAGATGGTGATATTCTAAAAGTAGCCAGGGAAAATGCAGTAAATGCAGGTGTAGAGGGCTTTATACATTTTCAAGAAAGAGATGTTAAAAAACTTACCCATAAACGAAGATATGGCGTTATCGTGACGAATCCACCTTATGGTGAGCGTCTATCAAATACAAGTGAAGTAGAAGACTTATATAAAACGATGGGTCAAAGTTTTACAAGTTTGGAAGACTGGTCTTATTATATTTTGACCTCATTTGAAGGGTTTGAAAAGCATTTTGGACAAAAGGCACAAAAAAAGAGAAAGCTATATAACGGGATGTTGAAAACCAATTTATATCAGTATTTAGGTAAACGCCCACCCAAGATAGAAAGAGCTGATAGCTAATGAAAAGAATTTTATGCTTTATTTTACTATTGGTCATGATGAATATGAGTCCGGTAATCAGGTGGGTACCGACAGGATCTGTCATGGCATCCACTTTAGATGTTTATTTGAATAATCAGAAGGTGGAATTTAACGCAGATTACGGCATCCCTTTTATAGATCAAGCAAACAGAACCTTGATACCCTTTAGAGCTGTACTAGAAGCTTTTGGTGCCAATGTTCAGTGGATAGATAACAGCAAAGTTGCGGTGGCTACAAAAGGCAGTGTAGAAGTTCGCGTGCCGATTGAAAAAAATCATATTATAAGAAATACGAAACTCATTGAAATAGATACAAAAGCGGTCATAATCAATAACCGTACCTATATACCCATTCGAGCTGTTATGGAGGCCTTCGGTTCCAATGTAGAATGGGTTGAAAGCCAAAAAAGGGTTAATGTAACTTATACAGCGGCACCGATTATCAGTCGGTTGCCGGAAGTATATGACCTTAGAAATATAGGTAAGGTTACGCCGGTTAAAGACCAATTAGATATCGGTGCCTGTTGGGCCTTTGCTACTTTGGGTGCGATTGAATCATCTCTTTTGCCGGGTCAGGTTTTTGATTTCTCAGAAGATCATATTAGCCTTAATCATGGTTACAACTTAACACAAAATGAAGGTGGCGATTTTCAGATTTCTCTTGCTTATCTTGCAAGGTGGTCTGGACCTGTGCTAGAATCAGAAGATCCTTATGGGGACGGAAAAACCAATCCGAATCTAAAAGCTGCGGTTCATGTTCAAGAAGCAATTATATTACCGAACAAAGACTACTCAGCTATAAAAAGAGCAATTATGAAATATGGTGGTGTACAGACATCCATTCATATTAGAGATATAGCCCAACAGGAACTTGGTGATGCCTACAATCCTAAGAGCTTTGCATTTTACTATAAAGGTCAATCCTTACCTAATCATGATGTGGTAATTATAGGATGGGATGACACATACAGTGCTAGCAATTTCACAACACCACCTAAGAGAAATGGAGCGTTTATTTGTCGCAATAGCTATGGATCTACATTTGGTGACCAAGGTTATTTTTACGTTTCCTACGACGACGTTCTTATAGGTAAGGAGAATATTGTTTATACAAAAATAGAATCTAATAAAAATTATGACAACATTTATCAAAGTGATTGGTTGGGCTGGGTTGGAAGAATAGGATTTGGTAAAGACACAGCTTTCTTTTCAAATGTGTACACTACTAATAAAAAAGAAACACTGAAAGCTGTTAGTTTTTATGCAACAGACATGGATACCAGTTATGAGGTTTATGTTGTAGATCAATTCGAATCCGAAGTGGATTTTTCAAAGAAAAAGCTTATAACGCGAGGGGCATTCGATTATGCAGGCTATTATACAGTTGAGTTTGATACAGCTATTCCTGTGGATGGTACATTTGCTGTTATAGTTAAGGTGACGACACCGGATAGTTTGTACCCGGTAGCAGCAGAATATGATAAAGATGTAGCTTGGTTAAAAGATGTAGATCTCTCAGACGGAAGAGGTTATATGAGTTTTGACGGCCTATCTTGGGAAAGTACTGAAAAGGTACTAGAGAGTAATGTGTGCTTAAAAGCATTTACAAAAAATTAAAAAGCATGATGGAAACATAGTATACGATTAGAACAATGAGGGACTTCCTATGGTCAATAGATTTCAGATGTTATTAAACATACTAAGAGAACAGAAAAAAGTATTTATACAGCCACACAATATTCCGGATCCGGATGCCATTGCTAGTAGCTTTGCCTTAGGCATGCTTCTTGAACGGTTTGGGATACCAAGTAAGATCATATATGGTGATCGGATTGAAAAAGCCAATTCCAAACGTATGGTTGATATGTTTAATATTAAGCTTGAAAGTATTGAGGAAGGCTTTTTCATAAATAAGGAAGATTTCATTATATTCATAGATGCTCAAAGAGGCAATTCTAATCTGACGGATTTGCAAGTTAAGCGGGTTGGGGTCATCGATCATCATAGTAACATGAGTAAGGCTAAGTATGAGTTTGAAGACATTCGCACTGAAATGGGCGCATGTTCTTCTATGGTTGCAGGGTATTACCAGGAGATGGGGGTGGAACCTTCTCTTGAGGCTGCAACTGCACTGGTTTATGGTATTATGACAGATACAGATAATCTCACCAGATATAATAATAATGCTGATGCAGAAATGTTTTATTGGCTTTATAAGTATGCCGATTTTACTATGATCAAAAATTTACGTATGAATGAAATTGGCAAAGAGGATATATATGCCTATGCCAAAGCCTTACAAAACATTGAAATCTATGGTAATATTGGATTTATACATATTGAAGATTGCAATGACTCTTTGCTTGGAACCATCAGTGACATGGTTTATACCATTGAGGGTGTTGCAATCGTAGTCTCCTATGCTAAAAGAGAAGACGGCATCAAGTTTTCAATTCGTAGTGGTCTTAAAGAGGTTAGAGCCAATGACTTGGTACGGTATATTTTGAATAATCAAGGTGTTGGTGGTGGACATGAAGAAATGGCAGGAGGGTTCATCAGGAAGACCGAAATGCATTTTTTGGAGAATAAAGAACTCAATACTTATGTTAGGTATAGAGTCCTCTCTTATCTTGAGAGGGAAAATAGTTTATAAGGAGGTGTTGCATTGGATTATGAAACAGTTGTTATGGAAGGGTATAATAAGAGCCCGATATTAATAAGAAAATGGACACCTAAAGGCAACGTGAAGGGCTGTTTGCATGTTTTACACGGTATGGCTGAACATTGTTTAAGGTATGACGATTTTGCAAAATATCTTTGTAAACAAGGATTTGTTGTTTGGGCTCACGATCATCGTCAACATGGATACAGTATCGGTCATCATGAAGTCGGTTTTTTTGATAGAACGGATTCTTGGGATGCCATAGTTGAGGATGTTGGTATTGTTCAAAGAGCATATAACAAGTTATATGTTAACCAACCTATGTTCATGTTAGGACACAGTATGGGGTCTCTTATTCTTAGAAGCTATCTTCAATCTCACCAAACACAGCTTTCTGGGGCCATAGTTATGGGATCACCCATAACTTCCAAGTTATTAGCAAAACTAGGTATTATACTTAGCCGTTTTTCTGAATATATAAAACCGAATCAACCCAATCATTTCCTCAATTATTTATCTGTTGGTGTGCATAATAAGACAGTCAACAATCCTAAGACATCTTTTGATTGGATCTGCTCTAATCCCGAAACTGTTACGTCATATAGCGAAGATCCTTTATGTGGCTATAATTACACCCCCAGTTTTTATGAGACCTTGTCAAGAGGCACGCTAGAAGCCAATAACACCATGCTTATGCGTGGCTTTCCCAAAATCAAAACGTTGTTTATTTCGGGAGAAGCTGATTCGGCAGGTAAGATGGGTGAGGGTGTAAAAAAACTCAGTGAAACCTATAGAAACTTAGGTATTGACCATGAACTTATATTGATGCCGGGTATGCGACATGAAATATTAAATGAAGTAAATAGAAATGAAACATATGAAAAGATTATCAACTGGCTGAATCAAGTCTTGGCATCAATAACATGACACCCATGTGCATTATATGGGTGTCATGTTATAAACTCAACTTTCCCCACTTGGAGGAATTCAAATAGGTAGAGGAAGAAAATAATGAAAAAAAACGACTTAATTATTATAGGCACTGGCCTGTTAATTGCATTATTGGTTTATCTGATTATGGTAATAGGTCAGAGAAATTTAGCAACAGATCATTTGAATGTCGAAGTCTATGTAGATGGGGAATTGATAGAGGTGTTACCCCTAGATGAAGAAGGCGTATTTATTTATGAAACAGAGAAAGGAAAAAATGTACTTGAAATCTATGATCATAAAGCAAGTATTATTGAAGCAACCTGCCCAGATCAAATCTGTGTAAGCAGTAGTGATATTTTTAGGCCGAATCAGAATATTGTGTGTTTACCTTTTCGTTTTCATGTTCTAGTGCAAGGTGAAGGGGAGGTAGAATTTGATGCAATTTCACAATAAGTTATCTCTGCGACGTATGATTATTCTGGGATTATTAATTGCCATAGCATTGGTTCTTAGTTATTTTGAAAGATTTATTCCTATAAGCTTTGCGGTTCCTGGCATAAAATTAGGCTTGGCCAATGTCGTTACCTTATTGGCTATTAACTTATACCGACCCAAAGATGTGTATTTTCTAGTTGTTTTAAGGGTGATATTGGCATCCATATTTATTGGTAGTATGATGAGTCTTTGGTATAGTATGGCAGGTGGCTTATTAAGTGCAACCGGTATGTTGTTGATGTCCAGTTTTCCAAAAGACAAGGTAAGTATTGTAGGCGTCAGTGTGGTTGGTGCGATTTGTCATAATATTGGTCAAATTATAATTGTATCCATTATAACGGGTAGTGCCTATGTTGCTATGACCTACTTTCCGATACTTATAGTGTCGGCAGTCGTGGCCGGTATCTTCATCGGCTATGTGGCAAAGGCAACAAAACCCTATCTGGCAAGGGTTGTATTAGATCATATAAATTAGATTTTTGATGTGTATATTTTTTGAACAAGTATTACGGTTAGATTAAAATGACGGCAGAAGACTTTATTAATCCTATTAACTTTGTTATAATTTAGTTTGCTGAACATACGTCGGCACTAAACCGTTTAATCTGGATGCCACCTCAAAGGAGAGTATATGATGAAGCGATTCTTAAGTCTTTTGGTGCTTACTGCACTTATTATAAATCTATTTCAAATCACCGTTTTTGCAGGCAATCAAACCAATGAACTATACCTTGAATACGACCAAAATGTATATAAATATGATAGCAAGCTGGTCACTGTTGTCATTAATAAAAAAGAAATCAAGACCGGTGATATGCCGGCAGTAATCATAGGAAATAGAACTTTGGTGCCCGTAAGAGAGATTTTTGAATCAGATGCTATTGGCGCTAAGGTGGAATGGAATGGCAAGACGGAAGAAGTATACATCACTTATCGAGATCAATTTATTGTCTTAGCTATTGATGATAAGACGGCATATGTTAATGGGAAACCCCATGAGTTGGATGTACCGGCTAAGCTAGTGCGAGATCTTAACAAAGACCATCCAAAGACCATGATTCCCCTTAGATTTGTTTCAGAAGTCTTGGGTTTTGAAGTAGATTGGGATAACAGCAGTTATACAGCTATGTTGACCAATGCGGATTTGGTTGTAGACATGCCAAAAGAATCTGAAGTGCCTAAAGTAACGGAACCTGAAACCAATAGCATAGACGGTGAAAAGTTGGAAGGCATCACAGGTGAAGGTGCAAACAAAATCTTACCGACAGAATTAAAAAATTCACCGGTTCATTGGTCAGCAACCAAAGAACAAATGGAAGCTATTTCATCAAATAAAGACGCTATGGCCCTTACAGCAGAAAATCATCCTGAGACTAGGATTTCAGACATATCTTATGATACATCCGGTGCTATGAATCGATTTGTGATTAAGGCAACCTCCACTATATCAGAGGTGAAATATACCTTATGGGATAAAAAGCTTGTTATTGATATATCAAGTTCCGTATCCGGTTTACCAAGTGAGAAAAAATATGACTCAAATCCTATATTAACAAGTATTAGATCCAGCCAATACAGTACGAATCCCAATGCAACAAGAATCGTGTTCGATTTAAAAAATGAATCCATCAAACTGGATGTAGCATTTAATAAGAATCGTACAGAAATTCTTGTGACAACTTCGGAGAATAATATTCACGATATTCTACTAGGACAGAATAATCAAGGTGATTTTATTAGTGTTAAAGGTGCAGCGGCACCGGATGTGAATATTTTCCGTCTTTCAAATCCGGATCGTGTGGTCATTGATTTTGCCAATACAACATCTTTGCTTGGGACCAAGGAAAGTGAAGCCTCCGGTCAGTATGTAGAGAAAATACGAACCGCTCAGTTTGAGGCAACCAAAACACGTATCGTTGTTGAAACCGATGGTCAAGCGGATTATGAAGTGGTAAAATTAACCGGTGACGAAACAATGATTCAGTTTAGAGAACCTACTTATGAAAATATTGAGTATAAAAATGAGACCAAACCGGTAATTGCCTTAGAACATGTGGATGTCGCCATAGATATGGATGGCATTATCTATGAAAATGATTACAGAAATAAAACTTTCTATATTACATTAGCAGGTAATTATGGGAATGTTTTTGGAAAAGGCTCAGTTAAAGTCCATGATGGCCTAATAGAAACCATAGATATTTCCCAAAACAGTAAAGATCAGACACAAATCATCATCAAATCGAATACAATATATGAATACAGGATTGAAGAAGTCGGTGATCGGATTGAGATTAAAGCCTATAGACCTAGAGAGCTTTTTGACAAAATTGTTGTCATTGATGCAGGTCATGGCGGACGTGATCCAGGCGCAGTAGCTAATGGCTTATTTGAAAAAGATGTTAATTTGAAGATGCTTTTGTATCTCAAAAATCATTTAGATACAGATACCAATATTAAAGTCTACTATACAAGATTAACGGATACATTTCCATCTTTACAGGAAAGATGTGATCTTGCTAATGAAGTGGGAGCGGATTTCTTTGTAAGTATCCATAACAATGCTTTTAATGCCAGTCATAACGGTACAGAGACCTTGTATTTCCCATCAAGTGTGCAGAATAAGCTAACGTCACCAAAATTAGCTCAGATATTCCAAAAGAATATAGTTGCTTATACAGGCATGATGGATAGAGGACTCAAACAAAGAGAGAATTTATACCTTCTTAAGAATACCAGCATGCCGGCAATTCTTGTTGAGGTCGGATTTTTAACCAATGTAGGAGATGCTGCCAAACTTAAGGATGAGAATTTCCTAAAAACATCAGGAGCGGCGCTATATCAATCGATGCTTGAAACTTTTGAGACTTACCCAACGAAGCGATAAAAACAGGAGGCTGAATCAGCCTCTTCTTTTTATTGCAACTTTAACTGATAGGAAGTATTATAAAAGTAATGATATTTGAGGTAGAAAATGAGAGATAAAATATTACAAACATTGATGACCACAAAAGAATATGTATCGGGTGAATGCTTAAGTGAAACATTGGGTGTTTCTCGAACCGCTATTTGGAAAGCTATCCACAAATTGAAAGACGAAGGTTATGAGATTGAAGCTGTACCGAATCGAGGTTATCGTCTCACAATGGAAACGGCTGATTTGGTTGAATCGGCCATTCGATTTCATTTGAATCAAGGATCAAGGTTTGTCACAATTAAGGTTTATGAGTCTGTTGATTCGACAAATTCCGAAGCTAAACGCATGAAAGTAAACCAAAAGATGGAAGAAGGCTTAATCATAGCCAAAGAACAGACGGCAGGAAAAGGCAGACGAGGTAAGTACTGGGCATCTGTTAAAGATGAGGGTATTTGGGCATCTTTGGTTTTGGTGCCGGATATACCACCCATGAGAGCGTCTATGTTAACTTTGATCGCCGGACTCTCAGTTGCTATGGCCATAGAAGATAAAACCGGACTTAGAGTAGGTATTAAGTGGCCGAATGATCTAGTGATTTCAGGGAAAAAAGTTTGTGGAATTTTAACGGAGATGAGTACTGAAGCGGATTACATTCATCATGTTGTTGTAGGTGTTGGTGTTAATGTGAATCAAACAATATTTGATACATCTTTAAACCATATAGCTACCTCTTTGAAGATTGAACTTGGAAGAAACGTTAACAGGGTTGAAATTCTATGTGGTTTTTTAAACCATTTTGAGTCATTATATGAAAAATTCTTGAAAATTATGGATTTGAGTTTTATGATAGATAGATACAACAATATGTGTATTAATGTGGACCAAGAACTTAAAATCATTGAACATGGAAAAACCAAAGAAGCAAGGGGCATCAAAGTCACTAGTCAAGGTGGTTTGATGGTTAGAAATAAGGAAGGTGACACAGAAATCATATATGCCGGTGACGTTTCTATTAGGGGTATAAATGGTTATGTGTAAAGGTTAAGAATATGGAAGAGATTGTATTAGCGGCTGCAAGTAGTTATGACAGAAAGTACTATTTTAACAAGGAGTTTGATACAATACCGGATGATATCAAGACAAGCATTCAAATCATGTTGGTATCATTTACAATGGAGATTGGCGGTTTGCTGTCTTTGGTATATGATGAGGATGGTCTGCTATATTTTAGAACAGAATGTGATGAAGAAGATATTCTATATGATGAAATAGGCGCACATTTGAAGATTAAGAAGATGATGGTAGTCCATCAAGACCTTCTTGAAGGCCTTCAATTGTTTTATAAAGTCTTCTATTTGGGAGAATCTCTTGAATAAGTATAAAATTCATGATTGCATTTGAGAATTATACTGCTATAATAAACATGAAACAATTAATGTTAATCATCTATGGATGATGTCTTGTATCCCTATGGGAACGAGAACAGGAGGCGATTTTTTGAATAAAACACTAAAAGACACGAGAAAACTGGTAATTTTGGGCTTAATGCTTGCCATCACGATGATACTGGATTTTACCCCTTTAGGTGCGATTCCAATGGGAACGGTTGAAGCAACCATTACACATATTCCAACAATCATTACAGGGATCATCTTAGGACCGGTTGCAGGTTTGATTATGGGACTGGCTTTCGGATTAGTATCTTTTTTTCATGCTTTGATTCGACCGGCATCACCTTTCTCATTGTTATTTATTAACCCAATTATTTCTGTGTTACCAAGAATGCTGATTGGTGTAACAGCATATTATGCTTATGCATTAGCGATAAAGCTTTTTAAGTCAAAACTAGCACCCATAGCCATTGGTATAGGTGCATTTCTAGGGAGCTTAACCAATACAGTATTGGTGCTTGGTGCCCTTAGCTTGATTTACGGAAGTAGGATTGAAGCGATGCTTCTTGAAGCGGGGTTATCGACCAAAGCTTATCTGTGGGCCCTTGGTGTTGCAGGGACCAATGGTTTGATGGAAGCTATTGTTTCAGTTGTCATCGTAACAGCTATATGTTCCGTATATTTTAAGCAGTATAAATCATAAATCTTATAGGAAAGTTCAGCTATATAGCTTTGAGCTTTAACCATGCAATGCTAATAAAAAGATGCATATATAAATCAAGAGCTTACTCATAGGATAAGCTCTTGATTGTGATTATAGAGAAATGACATATTGACATTATGAGAGCAGTGAATAAAAGGATAAATAAGGAGGGTTTCATATGTTATTAGCCATGGATGTAGGTAATACAAATATAACAATAGGAGTCCATAGTGGTACTGAATGGATTGGTACTTTTAGAATGACAACGAAAACGCCAAGAACCTCAGATGAGTATGGTCTTTTTCTTCTTGCACTTTTGAATTCAAAGAAGATTGAAGTCACGGATATTGACGGCGTCATCATATCCTCAGTAGTGCCTAATATTATGTATTCACTGAACAATGGTGTAAGGAAATATATACGCTTAGAACCTATGATTGTTGGGCCTGGTATAAAGACAGGCATATCTATCCATACCGATGATCCAAGAGAAGTGGGAGCAGATCGTATTGTAGATGTCGCAGGTGGCTTTTATGAATACGGTGGGCCACTACTTGTTATTGACTTTGGAACGGCCACCACTTATGATTTTATTTCTGAAAAAGGTGTATTTGAAGTGGCCGTCACTTCTCCGGGGATTAAGATTACGGCCAATGCTTTATGGCAAAAGGCAGCAAAATTACCGGAAATTGAAATCAAAAAGCCAAGTTCCATATTAGCTAGGAACACAATTGACAGTATGCAAGCAGGTTTGGTTTATGGCTATATCGGTCAAGTGGAATACATCGTCAAAAAAATGAAAGAAGAATTAAAGCAACCAGACATGAAGGTGGTTGCTACAGGCGGTCTAGCTAGGGTCATGCAAGGCGAGACGGATGTCATAGACATTTATGACAGTATTTTGACCTTCAAAGGTCTAAAATACATATATGACCGTAATAGAGGCAAATAAAATGAAAATAGATCAACTTAATTTGAAGAACAATATATTTTTGGCACCTTTAGCAGGTGTTTCTGATCGACCTTTTAGAGTCCTATGCTATGAACAAGGTGCAGGTCTTGTTTATACAGAGATGATTAGTGCTAAAGCCATCGCCTATGATAACCAAAAAACTAAAGATATGTTGGTGACAAGTGAAAGTACAGAGACATTAGGTATTCAGATCTTTGGTAAAGAGCCGGGAATCATGGCAGAGAGCGCTCAAAAAATAGACCATTCGGGAATTGCTCTTTTTGATATTAACTTAGGTTGTCCGGTACCGAAAGTGGTTAACAATGGAGAAGGATCTGCTTTGATGAAAAACCCAAAGCGAATTGGTGAGATTGTAGAAACGATGGTAAAACGCTTGTCCAAGCCGGTAACGGTGAAAATAAGGAAAGGTTTTGACGCTAATCATGTGAACGCTATCTTAGTGGCAAAAACCGCAGAAGCAAGTGGTGCGGCTGCCATTACGGTTCATGGAAGAACAAGAGAACAATATTATAGCGGTCATGCAGACTGGGATATTATCAGAGCCGTAAAAGAAGCGGTAGACATACCGGTAATTGGAAACGGAGATGTATTTAATGCAAAAGATGCGAAACGCATGTTGGAAGAAACCGGATGTGATGGTGTAATGGTAGCAAGAGGTGCTCAAGGTAATCCATGGATTTTCTATGAAATCAATCATTATCTTAAAACGGGTCTTATACCGAATCGCCCGGATACTGAAATGATCGTAGAAATGATTTTGCGTCATAAAGAGGCTATGGTGGAAGATAAAGGTTCATATATTGCCCTCAGAGAGATGCGTAAACATGTGGCATGGTACACAAAAGGCCTTATGCATGGTGCTAGACTTCGACAAGTTATGAATCAAATTGTGGATATTCACGAATTTGACAAAATGATTCATGAGATTCTGTTGCAATGATGGTTAAAGTGTCAAGATGTTAATTGACAACTAGGATATATTAAGTTATAATTTTTGAATATATTGTATGATGGCTTTATAAAAAACTCACGTGTGATCTAGATAAACCTTTACATTAAGGCTTATGTAGAACATTTTTTTGGCCGATTACTAACTTAGAATAATTAAATAGAAGGGGGTGTCATAAAATGCCTGAAAAGAAAATTATATTGACTTATCATGGTTTACAAGAACTTGAAGCAGAAGTACAGGAGCTAAAAGTTAACAGACGTAAAGAAATAGCACAAAAGATTAAGGAAGCAAGAGCTCAAGGGGATTTATCAGAGAACGCGGAGTACGATGCTGCCAAAGAAGAACAAGCAGAAGTCGAAACACGTATTGTACAAATAGAGAAATTACTAAAAAATGTTGAAGTTATAGACGAGGATGAAGTCGATCTAGGCTTTATTGGGGTCGGTTGTAAAGTTAGACTGTTTGACATGGAATATGATGAAGAAATTGATTATGCTTTAGTCGGTTCTACAGAAGCAGATCCTTTGCATGGGAAAATATCCAATGAATCTCCGGTCGGAGAAGCATTGATGGGCCTAAAGGTCGGAGAAATAGCTGAGGTGGAAACACCAGCCGGTTTGTTGAAGTTCAAAGTTCTTGGGATTCATAGATAGAGCGTGTTGATTGTTGAAAAGGAGTGTCGATCATGGAAAATAACCTAATCGCGCCAGTAGAAGATTTAAATGAATTATTAAAAATTAGAAGAGGGAAACTGAGTGATTTGCAAGCGGCCGGTAATGATCCTTTTCAAATCACCAAATATGACGTAACCCATCATAGTATAAATGTTACTAATGATTTTGAAGTTCTGGAAGGTCAATCAATTAGTGTGGCAGGAAGAATTATGACCAAACGTCTCATGGGCAAGGCCTCTTTTTGTCACATTCAAGACCGAGAAGGTCAAGTACAAGTATATGTGCGTAAAGATGGTATCGGTGATGCGGCTTATGAAGCTTTCAAAACCTATGATATCGGGGACATCGTCGGTATTAAGGGCGTGGTTTTTAAGACTCAAAAAGGAGAAATATCCATTAAAGCCAGTGAAGTACTTTTGCTTTCAAAAAGCTTGCAAGTTTTACCTGAAAAATTCCATGGCCTAAAGGATACAGATACCAGATATCGTCAAAGATATATTGATTTGATTGTCAACCCGGAAGTCAAAGAAACTTTCTTCAAACGATCAAGTATTATTAAGGAAATTCGCTATTTTTTAGATGATATGAACTTTCTTGAAGTAGAAACACCTGTGCTTCATACCATTCCGGGAGGTGCAGCGGCTAGACCCTTCAATACCCATCATAATGCTTTAGATATGGACATCCATATCCGTATATCATTGGAATTACATCTAAAGCGTTTGATTGTAGGTGGTTTTGAACGCGTTTATGAAATGGGACGTGTATTTAGAAATGAAGGTTTGTCGGTTCGACATAATCCGGAATTTACATTGCTAGAGCTTTATCAAGCATATACAGACTACTATGGTATGATGGAACTTACCGAGAATCTGATTCGTACAGTAACTCAAAAAGTACTTGGCACAGCAAAAGTGGTCTATGACGGAATCGAAATTGACCTTGAAAAACCATTTGAGAAATTGACCATGTTAGATGCTGTCAAAAAATATACAGGTATTGATTTTGAAGAGGTTGCAAACGATGAAGCGGCAAAAAAATTAGCAAAAGAAAAAAATGTTCACATTGAAAAGCATTTTAAAAAGGGTGAGATACTAAACGCCTTCTTTGAAGCGTTCGTAGAAGAAAACTTGATTCAACCGACTTTTATTATGGATCATCCTGTAGAGATTTCACCTTTGGCAAAACGTAAACCGTCAAATCCTGCTTATACAGAAAGATTTGAACTTTTTATAACAAAAAGAGAATTTGCTAATGCATTTTCAGAATTGAATGACCCAATTGATCAAAGAGGTCGATTTGAATACCAGGAATCTCTTAGAGAAGCTGGTGATGAGGAAGCCAACAAAATTGACGAGGATTTTCTAACAGCTCTTGAATATGGTATGCCACCAACAGGTGGGCTAGGCATTGGCATTGACCGTTTAATAATGTTGCTTACGGATTCTTATTCAATAAGAGATGTCTTATTATTTCCAACCATGAAAAACAAATAGTTATAATATGTGAGGATTTCTCTGACCAAGGGAAGTCCTCAATTCATAGTAGACATAGCGAATGCTTGAGATCATTATAGTGAGACCATATTTAATCTATTGTTAATAAAAAATGGTCGAAATGCCATTTTTAATATGTTATAATGTTGTACGTAAGTCATGAGATGGGAGAATACTATGGATGCTCTAAGAAAAAAAGATAATAATCATAAATTACTGCTGAAAAATGGAATCCTAATGATTCTGTTTTTTACGCTGTTCATGTTTCTGTTACAGGGTTGCGGCAAATCTGCTAATGAAGTTGAGGTTACAAATAATAACATACCGCTAACATCCAGTGAAAATCTTAAAAAATACGAATCCCTGCCGATTCCATCAGATGTTGTTTATGATTTTGACAGTTATGAGTCAGTTATGTCAACAGATACCACCAAAAACCATGAAACAAGGGCGGTCAAGGGTGTTTATGTTAGCGGCCATGCTGCAGGTATTTCGACATGGATGGATGATTTGATTCATTTGGCAGACACTACAGAAATCAATGCCTTTGTGATTGATGTTAAAAATGATTCAGGACACATTACGTATGACATGGATTTAGAATCAGTTAAAGAAGTAGGAGCAGATATCAAAGCGATTAGAGATATAGAAGCTTTGATGGAACGTTTATATAGCCATGATATATATCCAATTGCTAGGATTGTTGCTTTTAAAGATCCTTTTGTGGCAGAAAGAAAACCTGAATATGCAATAAAAAGAAAAGACGGATCTTTATGGAAATATAAGGATATACCTTGGTTAGATCCGTATAATAAAGATACATGGAAATACATCGTTGATGTATCTAAGGAAGCAGCCAAAATAGGTTTCAAAGAAATTCAGTTTGACTACATACGATTTGAGGCAACAAGCACATTGGCAGAAGCTGATTTTCAAGGGAGAGATGAACTACAAACTAGGGAAGAAGTAATATTGGAATTTTTAGAGTATGCAATGGAAGAGCTTAAGCCATATGGTGTTAAAGTTTCAGCAGATGTTTTTGGAACGGTTATAACAAGTTCAAAAGATGCAGCTACCATTGGTCAAGATTATGTTGAAATGTCAAAAATTGTGGATGTAATATGTCCAATGATTTACCCATCCCATTATGGTTTTGGTTTTTACAATACACCTAAAGGTGAGCATTCAGACTTATATCCATATCGTATTATTTATGGATCTATGATGGATTCGGCAGACAAACTATCTACGATACCGGAAGAGGAACATAAAGCCATAGTTAGACCATGGTTACAAGCTTTTACAGCCAGCTACCTTGGAAGAGGTAATTACAAAACCTATGATGCAGAAGCTATAAGGGAGCAAATCCAAGCCACTTATGATGCTAGCTTAGAAGAATGGATTTTATGGCATGCAGGCGTCAAATATAATCCGGCAGGATTACTACCAATAGAGGAAAATGAATAGAATAAAGAGGTGACATATGGTAGATCAAGAAAAAGTCAAACTTATGATGAAATTGGCCACATTTGAAAAAAAAGAAGGCAAAGAAGACTTAAATATTATGGAATACTTCAAAGGTGATTATATAGCTTACAAGACTTTTTTGATATTACTAGGTGTTTCATGTTCCTTATTTTTATTTTTTTTAGCAGATATTGGAATGAAATTCTTTGAGGATATGCAACGATTTATTGAATATGATTTTGTTGCACTCGGTATGCGCTATCTAACCATCTGGGCTGTTTTTATGGTAATTTATGGAATGATTGCAACAATTATATACAAAAAGCGCTACCGTGAGAGTAAAGAAAGAATTGACGATTATCAGAGAATGCTCAAAGAATTGAGAAAGATGTAAGCATTGGAGGAGGAAACGTTATGACTATGTTGCTTGAGATTAAAGAAATAATCATGCAGAATTATAGAAAGTTTGAACGTATTATCGTACCACTTAGCAAGTTTATTATGGCTTTGGTGGTTCTATCTCTTCTTGGGAGGTACTTATCCGGATTTGACTTGGAGAATAAATTCGTCCTTCTGGATAAGTTTTACATTAAAGTGGCCATGGCGGCAATTGTTGCCTTTGTTCCCGGAACATGGTTTGTTATATTGATTATGGTGACATTATGGGCAAGAATATTTTTCATATCTATTGAAGCAACATTTATAGTTTTTGGCGTAACAGTAATTATCTACTTAATGTTTATACGCTTGTTTCCAAAGCAAGCGTATTTGGTTATATTATTACCTCTCTTAATTCATATGAAATTAGCTTATGTTTTACCATTGTTTGCTGGTCTTTTTCTTGGTCCTGTTGCCATTGTACCCATTGGCATAGGTGTTGTTGTTTATTACCTTGGTATGCACTTGCCCGGTATCCTTCAAATGACATCTGCTGATCTGTATGATATGCCCACTACAATTATAGAAATGTATAAATACACAATGAATATATTGATGGGTAATAGAGCTATGTTACTAACGATTGTAGTATTTCTTGCCGTAGTTGTAACAACTTACTATGTGGGTCGACTTGAGTTGGACTTTGCTCAGTATATAGCCGTTGGCGTCGGTGGGCTTGTTAATATTTTTGGTTTTATTATGGGTAATCTGCTTTTGAATGCAGGCGTTCAAATCTTAGGTGTATTGATTGGTTCATTTTTTGCAGTCCTCATAGTATGTATTATGCAGTTTTTCAGATTCACTTTAGATTATCAAAAAACAGAACATCAGCAATTTGAAGATGAAGATTATTTCTATTATGTAAAAGCCATTCCCAAAATCAAATTATCAAAAAGTAAAAGAGAAATCAAAACCATAGAATAAATAGCAAACGAGGTGCTCGTGTGAACGCATTTAACAACTTTTTCAGTTGGTTTGGCAACATTACAAATCAAATACCGACCATACAAATTAAAGATATCATTGAAATCATAATGATTGCTTTTGTAAACTACCAATTGATCAAATGGGTTAGAGGCACAAGAGCATGGGTATTATTCAAAGGTGTTTTCGTAATACTGGTTATTGCGACCATTGCTATCATTTTTGAGTTAAATACCATTATTTGGATTCTTTCGAATACTATAAATGTTGGTATTATTGCATTTCTAATAATATTTCAACCGGAACTTCGTCGTGCTTTAGAATCTTTAGGGCGTAGGAATTTCATCACAGACTTAATCTTATCAGAAGATCATGACAGAAGTTTACATATGAACCATGAGAGTGTTGAAGAGATTGTTGTCGCTGTTGAAGAGATGAGTAAGACAAAAACAGGTGCCTTAATTGTTGTTGAAAAAGAAGTGAAATTATATGACTATGAGCCAACTGGCATTATCATAGATGCAGTAGTTAGTTCACAATTAATTATTAATATATTTGAGCATAATACGCCACTTCATGATGGTGCTATGATTGTACGAGATGATCGAATCGTAGCAGCTACGTGTTATTTGCCCCTGTCAGACAATATGAGTTTAAGTAAGGAACTTGGAACGAGACATAGAGCAGCTGTCGGTATCAGTGAAGTGGCTGATTGCATGGTGGTTGTTGTATCAGAGGAAACAGGTTTTATTTCCCTTGCTACAGGCGGTAACATTATACGTAATGTGAATAAGGAATATTTGATGAATAAGCTTGGTGGAGACAACTCCAAGAAAGTTGGGTTTTGGCCACTAAAGCTGTGGAAAGGAAGGCGTCAAAATGATCGAAAAAATCAAGAATAATTGGTTGTGGAAAGTTGCAGCCTTATTAATAGCCTTCGTATTATGGTTGGTGGTTGTCAATTATGATGACCCATATATCAAAAAGACTTTCAATAATGTTGTTGTGGAGAAGAGAAACGAGTTAGCCATTACAGCACAAGATCAGGCCATTGAATATAAGGAAGGCGAAAATATCAGCGTAACCCTAGGAGGAAAGAGATCACTCATTGATCGTTTGACTTATTCAGACATAAAAGCCTATGCAGATCTTGGTAAGGTATCTATTACTAATACCGTTGATATTATTATTGAGGTTAATGATCAGATAGATATTCTGGAAAAAAAACCAAATAATATGCAGATTAGTTTAGAGCCGATTATCAAGTCATTAAAAGATATACAAGTTTCGTATATAGGCGAACTTGATAGTGATTATATTAGACTTAATCCGGTGATTATTCCAAATCAGATTGAGATAACCGGTCCTCAGTCTCAACTTGCCAGAGTATCAGAGGTTAGAGTACCGATTCGAATCGACAACGCTTACGATGATGTTACAGTTTATGTTGCACCTCAAATACTGGATTCCACAGGAAAAGAAATACTTGGTTTGCAAATGAGTAATAATCAGATACAAGTCAAAGTACCAATTCAAAAGATTAAGACAGTGCCAGTTGTATTTCAGACTGTAGGTAGTCTGAACGAAGCGTATAGGCTGGTTACCATGGAGTTGGAAATGAAGGAAATCATCGTTCGTGGTGAACCGGATGTACTCGAAAACTTTACAGAACTTGTGGTTCCTAATATCGATTTAAGTACATTTAATCAGCAAACGGAATCATACAGTATTAATCTAAACCAGTACTTACCGGCAGGTATTAATGTTTATAATTCGGATGCTTTAACAGAACTCATCATAGAGGTCGAACCTTTGGTGAATCAAGACTACACCATTGACCTTGAAGAAGTGACAATACGTCAATTAGATGAAGATCTTACTTATAGGTATTTGGATACAACACCACTGAATTTAAGACTTAGAGGTATAGAAAAGGAATTGTCTGTTCTTGAGGTAAAAACATTACAGCCAAAAGTTTTTCTAAAAGATCTTGGACTGGGTATTCATAATGTAGAGGTTGAGTTTGTAGTGCCTAGTAACTTTGAATGGATCTCTGGCACACCGACGGTAAGAATAGAAATCAGCTCTATCGATCAAGAAGAAGTGTCGACAGATAATTAGATATAATGAGTATACCAATATGGCAAGTGGTCTATACCACCTGCCATATTTTAACTTTTAATCCTAGGAATTAATTGAGATGCCAATTGGTGAATGGTATAATGATAAAGATTTTAAAAAGAAGGAGATTATAATATGGGGAATTTATTTGGAACAGATGGTGTCAGAGGTATTGCAAATAAAGAATTGACAGTCGAACTTGCGTATTTACTCGGTCAAGCCGGTGCTTACGTACTTACAAAGGAAAATAAACATAAACCAACAATTCTTATTGGAAGGGATACGAGATTATCAGGAGAGATGCTTTCTTCTGCTATGATTGCAGGTATATGTTCTGTAGGCGCGGATGCTATGTCTATGGGGGTCATGCCGACACCGGCTGTTTCCTATTTAACTAGAGAATATGGTGCAGATGCAGGTGTTGTCATATCCGCATCTCATAACCCGGTAGAATATAATGGTATCAAATTCTTTAATAGAGACGGTTATAAGCTTTCTGATTGCATAGAAGAGGAAATAGAAGCCTTGGTTAGAAACGGGAATAGAGATATTGAGTTACCCATTGGTGTAGACATTGGTCGCCATATCCAGCGAAATGAATGTATATATGACTATATAAGATTTACTAAAAGGCAAATCAAAACAAGTCTTGAGGGATTGCGTATAGTTATTGATTGTGCCAACGGTGCATCTTATGTATCGGCCCCGGAAGCCCTAAGACAGATGGGAGCAGAAGTCATCATCATACATAACGAACCAGATGGAACAAACATTAATAAACAGTGTGGTTCTACACATATGAATGATTTACAGTCTTATGTTAAACAAGTACAAGCAGACGTTGGGCTAGCCTTTGATGGAGATGCAGACCGATGCTTGGCTGTAGATGAAAAAGGTAATGTTGTTGATGGGGACCAAATTATGGCCATATGTGGCCTATACATGAAAGAAAAAGGCACCCTGAGAAAGTCGACAGTGGTTGCTACAGTCATGAGTAATCTGGGTTTTTTTATCATGGGTAAGAACCATGGCCTAGCTATTAAACAAACGGCCGTTGGTGACCGTTACGTTCTTGAAGAAATGATTAATAATGATTACAATCTAGGTGGAGAACAATCAGGACATATTATATTTCTAGATGAAAATACGACAGGAGATGGCTTATTAACAGCCCTTCATCTGTTGGAAGTTGTCAAGGAAACGGGTAAGACTTTATCAGAATTGGCTTCATGTATGGAGGTGTTACCTCAGGTCCTCGTGAATGCAAAAGTCAAAAATGTTAATAAATATGCATACAAAGAAAATGAAGAAATTCAAGCGGCCATAGCATTGGTTGAAGATAAGTTTAAAGGCGATGGCCGTGTGTTGATACGCCCATCAGGGACAGAACCATTGGTTAGAGTTATGATTGAAGGTAAAGATAAAATGATACTTGAAAAAGAGGCTCGACAATTGGCGGACTTAATTGAGTTACGCTTAAAATAGGAGGTATAATATGTGTGGTATAGTAGGATATATTGGTAATCAGGAAGCATCCCCTATTTTAATAGAGGGGTTAAGAACGCTTGAATATAGAGGTTACGATTCATCGGGGGTTGCTATTTTTGACCACAAATTGAATATGGTCAAGTCAAAGGGCAGACTTAGTAATCTAGAAGACAAATTAAAAATCAAAGATTTAGAAGGTGTTGTTGGAATTGGTCATACTAGATGGGCAACCCATGGTGAGCCTTCAGATCATAATGCCCATCCTCACATGAATGAAAGTGGTACTATTGCTTTGGTTCATAACGGCATTATTGAAAACTATATTTCTCTTAAAGAGGAACTTATTGACAAAGGCTACCGTTTTATTTCTGAAACAGATACGGAGATTGCGGTACAACTCATTGATTCATACTACAAAAAAAGTAACAATATTTTAGAAGCAGTAATAGCGGCACTTCATCGAATCGAAGGCTCTTTTGCCCTTGCAGTTGTGGCAGAAGCAGAGCCGGATAAGATCATTGCAACGAGAAAAGATAGTCCATTGGTTCTTGGTATTGGTGATGGTGAGAACTTCATTGCTTCTGATGTACCGGCCATTTTACGACATACAAGAAAAGTATATTTTATTGAGGATTATGAAATAGCAGTGGTTACCAAAGAAGATATCGTTATCATGGATATGGACCAAAGACATATCAAGAGAGATATATTTAATGTTACTTGGGATATTGAAGCAGCTGAAAAAGCAGGTTATGAACACTTTATGCTGAAAGAAATATTTGAGCAACCAAAAGTGATTCGTGACACATTAACACCAAGACTCCCTATGGATCAGGAGGATGTTTATTTAGATGGCATTAATCTTGAAAAAGAGGTTCTGGAGAAAGTCACAAGAATCTATGTAATTGCTTGTGGAACTGCATATTATTCTGGCTTAATAGGAAAAGAATTGATTGAAAAGTATGCCCGTATTCCTGTTGTAGCGGAAGTGGCATCGGAGTTTAGATATAAGGACCCAATTTTAGACGAGAATACCTTGATGATTGTAGTATCCCAATCAGGAGAAACAGCGGATACATTAGCTGCACTTAGAATGGCTAAAAAGGCTGGTGCTCATGTTTTGGGTGTTGTTAATGCCGTAGGTTCCAGTATTTCAAGAGAAGCCGACGATGTATTATATACTTGGGCAGGACCCGAGATTGCAGTGGCATCTACTAAGGCCTATTCAGCGCAGTTATGTGCCATGTACTTAATTAGTATGAAGATATCTTTAGCGCTTGGTAAATTAAACATAGAGGACTTTAGAGAACTTAGAACGGCATTGTATCAATTGCCATCTCAAGTTGAACACATTTTAGAAAATGCCGTTTTAATTGAAGATATGGCAAAGAAACATTTGAATATGAAGAATGTATTTTACATTGGTAGAGGATTGGATTATGCGGTTGCCATGGAGGGTGCTCTTAAGATTAAGGAAATTGCTTACTTACACGCAGAACCCTATCCTGCAGGCGAGCTTAAGCATGGTCCAATAGCCCTGATTGAAAAAGGATCCTTACTTATGGGGCTGGTTGGTCAAGAAAGTCTCTTTGACAAGACGGTTAGTAACATCAAGGAAGTCAAAGCAAGAGGCGCTAGTATCATGGCTATTGCAATGGAAGGTAACCTTGAGATTAAGCAAGTGGCAGAAGATGTTATCTATATACCCAGAACCCACTGGTCTTTAGTACCATTGCTTGAAAACATACCTCAGCAATTATTTGCCTATTATATTGCAAGAGATTTGGGTCATGATATTGACAAGCCAAGGAACTTGGCGAAGAGTGTTACGGTGGAGTAGTTGTTTCTTTTTAATCGACTTTTAATGTTTTTACCATGAGATTTTAGACTTGGCGTACTATAATGAATTCATTAGATGTTTAAGTGATGAAATGAAAGTTGAGGTGCGCTATGAATAAGAGATTATACCGTTCGAATAAGAATAAGGTTTTGGCAGGTGTCTGTGGAGGCATTGCCGAATATTTTAAGATTGATGTGACCATTGTACGTTTGATTTTTCTTTTGTTCGCTTTTCCAAGTTTTGGGATTACTTTTTTTGGTTATATTATCGGTGCGATCATCATACCGGAGCGACCCTTGGATTATGTTGAGGTGGATGATGGTGAAGATGTAGAGGTAGATATCCATACTGCCATTGATCTAGATAGTAAGGATACAAGAAGAGTCCTTGGCATCCTATTGATTGGTATTGGTGCTCTGATTTTGATGAGTAAGTTATTCATCTGGTTTGATTCTGGTATGATTATTGCAATTGCTATTATCACAATTGGCGTTTTTATTATTAAGAACAAGAATTAAAGATGAACGAGTCGAAGGTTTTATATCAATAAGGTATAAGACCTTTTCACTTTTTTCTATTACTTGAGAATGCTTATATGCTATAATAGGAAGGTGAGGAAGGTGATGACTTGTTTGGACATAAAAGGTTAACAGAATGTTATTTTAAGGCCATTCGCAACCAAGATACGATTGAAGTGGATGATGATACTAGAATTATATTTTTCAGTGACGTACACCGTGGTGATAACAGTATGTCAGATGAATTTGCCCATAATCAAAATGTCTATTACCATGCCCTTGAGTATTACTTTAAGAATGAATATACTTATATTGAGGTTGGCGATGGAGATGAGTTGTGGGAGTATAGCAAATTCTCTCATATTAGAAGGGCTCATAGTGACGTTTTTTGTTTGTTGAAAAAGTACTATGACGAAAAACGCCTGTTTTATCTTTTTGGAAACCATAATATGGCTTTTAGAAATGTATATAGGTCTAAGCATGAGCTGACGTATTTTTATGACGAATATTTAGATGTTAAGACACCTTTATTTCCAGGTATAAAAATCAAAGAAAGCCTGCTGCTTAAAGATCAGCATTCAGATAAGGAAGTTTTAGTGGTTCATGGTCATCAAGGTGATTTTATGAACGATCAAGGTTGGGTTATTTCGTTGTTCTTGATGAGAATTTTTTGGCGTTATATGCACATGGTTGGTCTTAGAAACCCATCAAGTCCTTCTAAAAACAGAGTAAAAAGGCATAAAATAGAAAAGTCTTTTTCTAAATGGATTAGGCATAATCATATCGGCATTCTTTGTGGTCACACCCATCGTCCCAAGTTGCCGGACCGGTCAGAAGCTACATACTTGAATACAGGGTGTTGTGTTCATCCAAGGGGCATTACCGGTATAGAGTTGATTGGACGAAAATTCTACTTAATTCACTGGAGTATCTTACCGGATGATCAAGGTCGTTTGGCTATACGTAAAAAGATTATGAAGGGTCCATTGAGTTTTGATGATATTAGATTATAAATTAAAGAGGTCCCATGAAAACCCTTCCACAGTTTGTATGACTAGGGTTTACGGTTGGTGCGTCTCTGCATCAAAAGTCGGCGGATAGCTTCCTGCTGTCTTGCAAATTTCATAAGAAAGTTTTCATTTTAGCCTCATGTCTTGAAGACTGACATGAGGCGTGAAGTTACTTTCACAGTTATGTAAAATTGAGTTAAAAAATTAATGATATCATAAAAAAGCAGCAAGCTATTATGAACCGGATTGTTAGAAGGAAATACCGGAAAATGATGCTTGCTGCTTTTAATATCAGATATAACTTAGGCTTTGAAACTGTAGGTGGTTTTTTGACGATAGACTTCATCGGCTCTTAGGATTTTGGTGGGGAAGAAGTCTTGGTTGATTGCGTCAGGGTAGTATTGGGTTTCAAGGCATACAGCACCATATTTAAGCGTTGATTGGCTACCTTGTAGTGGTAGGTCAGAAGTCAGGAAGTTGCCGGTGTAGCAGACGACACACGCTTCCGTGGTGCTTATCTCAAGTATACGTCCGGTCTTTGGATCTTTTAAGACAATAGGTTGATGGTCATCCGGATCCAGGATAAAGGCATGGTCATAACCGCCGGCGTTTTTTAGTTGAATATCATTCTCAGAGATGTTTAAACCAATTGCTTTTGGCTGTGTGAAGTCAAAAGGGCCAGAGTCTGTGGGTAAGACACCGATGGGTATGATTTCAGAATTAACAGCTACATATTCTTTTGACGGCAGGGTAAGTAGATGGTCTAATATAGTGGTAGAAGGATTGCCAGATAGATTGAAGTAGCTGTGATTGGTTAAGGTTAGGATGGTATCTTTATCGGTTGTTGCTTTATATTTTATAGTTAGATTGCTTTCTTCATCGAAAATATAAGTCACCACCACATCCAAATTTCCAGGAAAACCCTGAGTCATATCATAACTAAGATGGCTTAATACTAATTCGATTTGTGTAGCTGATACGATTTCAGTGACAGACCATATTTGTTTGTCCAGTCCAAGATTACCACCATGAAGACAATGCGTACCGTTGTTTTTTTCCAGTGTATAGTTGATATCATTGAGATCAAAAGACGCTTGACTGATGCGCCCTGCAACTCTACCTGTGATACAACCAAAATGGGGTGAATAATCTTCATAAGCGTCTATTGAATCAAATCCCAATACCACATTGTTAATCTGACCACTAGCATCCGGTACATTGATTTCCTTGATGATGCCTCCATAGTTTAGAATTTTGACATTATGACCTTTTTCATTGGATAGGGTATATAGGATAATTTTTTGGCCGTTTTTTGTGAGGCCGAAGGGGCTAGATTGACATTGCATTGTAATTCCTCCTAGTTGAAGTTGAGTCTAAGACTATTATACATCAAGGATTCTTATAGCTCAATCATAGAGATTAGTCCTTGAAATAAGAAGCTTAATCCTGTATGATAAATGATGAGTGGTTAAGCTGTCAAATATAAGTATGGAGGCTTTGACCATTAGATGTCACTACTAAGACGATAGAATTGGAGATTATAGAATGGAAAAAATAGTATTAGCTAAAGTCGGCGACAAAGAATTGACTAAAGACGATATGATTGCAATCATGAGAAATCTGCCACAACAGGATGCTCAGAATTTTTCTAGCTTTGAAGGCCGAAAAGTATTGTTGGATGAAATGGTAGCAGGAGAATTATTCTATAAAAGAGCGGTTGAAAAGGGTTTTGATCAAGAGGATAAGTTTCTTGAGATTATGGAAGAGACCAAACGTGCGATGCTTCAAAGATACGCAGTACAAAAAAGCTTGGATGCTATCACAATAGAGCCATCTGAGGTTAAAGCATATTATGAAGCACATAAGAATAATTTTGCAGAAGGGCCTAAAGCCAAAGCCAAGCATATTCTGATGACAGACGAAGCTGACGTTATGGAAGTCAAGAACGAAATTGACAGTGGTATGGATTTTGAAGAAGCGGCAAAAAAATACTCGACTTGTCCCTCAAAAGAACGTGGAGGCGATCTTGGTACTTTTGAAAGAGGACGTATGGTTCCTGAATTTGAAGAAGCAGCCTTTACACAAAAAATTGGTCTTGTTGGAGATCCGGTAAAAACACAGTTCGGTTACCATTTGCTATTGGTTGAAGAGCGAACTGAAGCCTCTGTTAAAGCGTTTGAAGAAGTTGAAAATCAAGTTAGACAAGAACTCATTGGTAGAAAACAAACTGAAATATACAGATCTGAGATTGAATCCTTAAAAGAAATCTATCCGGTAGAAATCAACGAGGAAGGCTTAAAATAAGCAAAAAGTGTGAAACTTTTATAGATGAATTTTTGAACCGCCTTTTCTTTAGCAGAAGCTATTGGAAAGGTGGTTTGTTCTTCTTTCTTAACTTGAAGGGTCATGATATAATTAATTTTGACTAAAGCAGTAACATAGAAACGAGTGAGGTGTTTGATGATTAAGTTACAGGAACGTATGGATAAAAAAAAGTTTGAAGGTGCAGGGTTTTTCTATAATGAGCCTATGTGTCTTCATACATCTTTTAAGATTGGTGGTCCGGCAGATTTGTTTTTTGTGCCAAAAACTATAAAACATATTGAGGATATCATCGGATTATGTATAGAACTAGATATACCATATTATATAATGGGTAACGGAAGCAATCTCTTAGTGAGTGACCGAGGCTACCGCGGGGTGATTATACAGATTTGCAAGAATATGAGTGAATACAGAATAGATGGCAATCGTGTCTATGCTCAAGGAGGCATTCTGCTATCAAGTCTTTCTAAGCATATTTATGGAGCCGGACTTAGAGGCTTTGAATTTGCATCCGGTATTCCAGGAACCCTTGGTGGTGCCGTATATATGAATGCAGGGGCCTATGGCGGGGAAATCAAAGATGTTATTATAGAGGCAGAAATATTAACAAGAAAAGGGGAAGCCAGAAGACTGACGAAAGAAGCACTGGAACTGGGTTATCGACATAGCAGCCTTCAGATTCATGAAGATATTGTATTGTCTGCAACTTTAGTACTTGAACAAGGGGACAAAAAAACAATTAAGACGCTTATGCAGGATCTGGGACAAAGAAGAAAAGATAAGCAGCCCATTGAATTACCAAGTGCAGGCAGTACATTCAAACGGCCGGAAGGCCATTATGCAGGGAAGTTGATTATGGATGCAGGCTTATCAGGTTATCGTATAGGTGATGCTAGGGTTTCGATAAAACACTGTGGCTTTGTTGTTAATGAAGGACAAGCAACTTGTAAGGAAGTGCTAGAGCTTATTGACTATATTCAACATGAAGTCAAATATAAGTTTGATGTAGACCTAGAAACGGAAGTAAGAATTATAGGTGAATTTTAGTCATAAATGAAAGGAGGCATAAGATGGAGTTTGTAATAGTGACAGGTATGTCAGGCGCCGGAAAAAGTACCACTTTAAAATTTTTAGAAGACGCAGGGTATTTTTGTGTCGACAATCTGCTACCTGCCTTAATTGGTAAATTTGCAGATGTTTGTTTTAGTCCAGATTCAGGACTAAAAAAGATTGCGCTGGGTGTGGATGTTCGAAGTGGCATGCACTTTGAGATTCTCTTTGGTGAACTGGCTCAGTTAAAGAGCCAAGGGGTAACCGTGGATATCATTTTTCTTGAGTCTAGCAACGACATTTTGATTAAAAGATTTAAAGAAACCAGAAGAAAGCATCCATTAGTGGAAGACGGAAGAATTGAAGACGCCATTTTAGAAGAAAGAACCCTTCTTGAACCGGTAAAAAGTCAAGCAAAGATTATAATTGACACGACCAACCTCCTGACAAGAGAGCTTAGGCTAGAGCTTCATAAAGCACTTAATGATGAGAAGAGCTATAAGAATCTAATCATCACAGTTCTTTCATTTGGGTTTAAATATGGTATTCCATCGGATTCAGATTTGGTTTTTGACGTTCGTTTCATACCCAACCCCTATTATAAATCTGAACTCAGAGGTTTTACAGGAAAAGATAAAGTGGTTCAGGATTATGTAATGAAATGGGATGTTTCGACCGTTTTTATAGGAAAACTGGATGATATGTTGGCCTTTCTCATACCTAATTATATTAAAGAAGGAAAAAATCAATTGGTCATCAGCATTGGATGTACCGGAGGCAAACACAGATCTGTTACATTAACCGACGCCTTAGCTAGGAAATTAGAGAGCTATAACTACAGCGTACACTGTCACCATAGAGATATTGAGAAGGATGCCCTTAGAGGGAAGTAGCAGGTAAACCATGAAAAATAAAAAAATCGTCTGCATCGGTGGTGGTACAGGATTATCCACCATGCTTAGAGGCTTAAAGAATCATACAAAAGAGTTGACAGCCATTGTCACAGTATCTGACAATGGTGGTCACTCAGGGAATCTAAGAAAAGAAATGAAAATATTGCCACCAGGGGATATACGAAACTGTTTATTGGCACTCGCGGAAGCAGAACCAATGCTAGAGGCTTTGTTTGCCCATCGATTTTCAGAAGGTTCTCTTAAGGGGTATAACCTGGGAAACCTATTGATTGTAGGTCTTAGGGACTTGTATGGTAACTTTGGAGCGGCCGTTGAAAAAGCTCATGAAGTACTTCGAGTTAGAGGACAAGTATTGCCTGTGACAACAGAAGATGTCCAGCTTAAAGCTATTTATGACGATGGTAGCGAGATTATCGGCGAATGCGAGATTGTAACAGCTAATAAGAGTCATAAGAAGCATATCAAAAAGATGAAGCTTAAGCCAAGTAACCCTAAGGTATATAAGAATGTTTTGGAAAAGATTGAGGCAGCAGATAGTATCATACTTGGGCCGGGAAGTCTTTATACATCTATTATCCCCAACCTATTGGTGAAAGGGGTTTGTGAAGCATTGAAGAATGCAAAAGGCAAGATTGTCTACGTAGGTAATATTATGACCCAACCCGGTGAGACGGAAGGTTTTACCTTGCTTGAGCATGTTAATGTTATCGAGCAGTATATTGGTGTTGGATCGATTGATAAAATCATAGCCAATGACGGTTGGCCAGAAGCTATGGTTATCGAACATTATAATCAAGATGGGGCAGAGTTGGTCTTACCTCTAATCAACGATGATCGGGTTTTAGCTGTACCTATGATCGCACTCAATGAAAAAACAGGCTATGTCCGACATGACTCAGAACTATTGGCAGAAATCATCATGTCTATTGATTAGCGTATTAGAAAAAATGAGGTGAAGGTATGTCATTTTCATCAAAGGTGAAGGACGAACTGGCTAGACATATCGGTGAGGCCAGACATTGTAGGATTGCAGAAGTTGCAGCCATCATCAATGTATGCGGAAAAATAAAAGAGAATGAAAAAGGTGAAGTCATAAGCCTAAAAATACAGACGGAAAATGCGGCAGTAGCAAGAAAATGCTTTACTTTATTAAAGAAAACATTTAATATAAAAGTTGAGATATCCATCAAGAAAAATATTTATCTGAAGAAGCATAGAATCTATCATATTTATGTTATGGACAGTGAAGAGGCTTTAACTATTTTGAAAGTTACAAAGATGCTTATTGAGGGTAAGGTGGATCGACACATCAGTCCATTAATCGTGCAAACGACATGTTGCAAACGTGCTTATATTAGAGGTGCTTTTTTGGCGAGTGGTTCCATTAGTGATCCGGAAAAGACCTATCACCTTGAGTTTGTAAATCAAGAAGAAAAGCATACGATAGAACTCATGCGTTTGGTAAACACTTTTGAAATGGACGCAAAGATTGTCTTAAGAAAGAAGTATTATGTGTTATACTTAAAAGAAGGCAATCAGATTGTGGATTTACTGAATATCATGGAAGCGCATGTTGCATTGATGGAGTTAGAAAACCTTAGAATTCTAAAAGAAATGCGCAACAATGTAAACCGCATTGTTAATTGTGAAACAGCAAATATTAATAAGACTGTATCTGCCGCTGTTAAACAGTTGCAGGATATAGATTATATTGATCAAACAATTGGCCTTGGAACATTGCCGGAAAACTTAAAATCCATCGCAAGCTTAAGGATTGAGCATTCAGATGCCAGTCTTATAGAACTTGGTCAACTGCTAGATCCAGTAGTAGGCAAATCAGGTGTGAATCACCGATTAAGAAAAATAAGTCAAATTGCTGAAAAATTAAAGAGCACAAGGGAGGAATTTCATGACTGAGAAAAAAGTAATGGTTAAAATAGCATCAGGACTTGAGGCAAGACCAGTTGCTTTATTTGTTCAAGTGGCTAGCCAATTTCAAAGCAGCATTTACGTTTCCATGCAAAATAAAAAAGTGAATGCCAAAAGTATTATGGGTATGATGTCGCTTGGCATTCTTGAGGGTGAAAGCATTCTTCTAACAGCTGAAGGACCTGACGAGGAAGAATCCATTGAAAAATTGGAAAACTATCTTACCACAGTTGAGTAAACAACAGATATAACCCCGTCACCCAATTGTAGTTATACATAAGGTGAGGGGTTTTTAATTTCCATATTAAATGGATTGAATTTAAGGAGAGCATCATGGAAAAACAGATTATTTTTGCGACAAAGAACCAGCATAAGATGATAGAGATTAAAGAAATATTGTCAGATTTACCATACAAGATAGTTTCTATGGAAGATGTCGGTATTGATATTGATGTGATAGAGGATGGGCATACCTTTGAAGAAAATGCCATAAAAAAAGCGAAAGAAATAGCGGCAAAAACCGGTGATATTGTTTTGGCGGATGATTCAGGGCTTGAAGTGGATTATATGCATGGTGAACCGGGCATTTACTCCGCACGGTTTGGTGGTGAAACAACCACCTATGATGTTAAGAATCAAATGGTCTTGGATAGATTAAAAAATGCTAAAGAAAAAGAGCGTTCAGCACGCTTTGTATGTGTAATAGCAGCTGCTTTTCCAAACGGTGAGGTAAGACATGTAAGAGCTACCATTGAAGGTTATATTGCCAATGAAGCTAAGGGTGCAGGCGGATTTGGATATGACCCTATTTTCTATGTACCTGAAGAAGGATGCACAACAGCCGAAATGACAGTAGATAAAAAAAATGCTATCAGCCATAGGGGGCAAGCTTTAAGACGTATAAAAGATACGCTTAAGGCTTATTTCGAGGTATAGAGATGAAGATTTTAGTCATCAGTGACACCCATAAAAGAATTAAGCATGTATTAGACCTCATGGAAGGTGATCATCGTTTTGACAGAATCTTCCATTTGGGAGATTTAGTAAGAGATGCTCGGGACATAGAGCGTCTTTTCAACATACCCATTGACTATGTGGCCGGTAACTGTGATTGGGGAGAAAACAATGTGCCTACTGAGAAAGTTGTGCTTATTCAAGGGAAAAAAATCTTACTCACCCATGGGCATCATCATTATGTCAAACATGGTACGAATATGTTAAAAGCGTTAGCAAAAAAAGAAAAGTATGATATAATTTTATATGGACATACCCATATGGCACATGAAGAATACGAAGGTAAATGTTTAATTTTTAATCCGGGCAGCATCAGTTCGCCCAGAGACGGTGTGGCCAGTTTTGGCGTTTTAACCATTGATGGTGATGGGAAGGTCCATACTAATATCCCTAGAATTTCTTGAAAAATGTCTTAAAAACCTTGATTTTAGAGGGGTTTAGAAAAAGAAAAGGAATTATAAAAAAAACCCTTCAAAAGTGTTGACAAAGTTTTGTTTACTCTGTATAATACATCTTGCACGTTTGAAATAAAAGCCTTTGAAAAACGGGGTGTGGCTCAGCTTGGCTAGAGCGCTTGATTTGGGTTCAAGAGGCCGCAGGTTCGAATCCTGTCACCCCGATTTTTATGCGACACCATAGTGTGATATGATAGCCATCATTTTGCGGGTGTAGTTTAATGGTAAAACTCCAGCCTTCCAAGCTGGTTACGGGGGTTCGATTCCCCCTACCCGCTTCATCATTAAATGAGCACACCAAAGATATAACTTGTGCCAGTAGCTCAGCTGGATAGAGCATCGCCCTTCTAAGGCGGGTGTCCGGGGTTCGAATCCCTGCTGGCACGTTAATGATTCTTAAGATATCTTAAGATGATCATATGGTGGGTATAGTTCAATGGTAGAGCGCCAGATTGTGGTTCTGGTTGTTGTGGGTTCGAGTCCCATTATCCACCCTTAAAAATATTGGGTAGTCGCCAAGCGGTAAGGCACTGGACTTTGACTCCTGTATGCGAAGGTTCGAATCCTTCCTACCCAGTTTCCATAAGGTCAATGTAACAGCGGTCATATGGCAGAAATAAGGAACATAGTAATATGGGTCACTAGCTCAGCTGGTAGAGCACTGGACTTTTAATCCAGTTGTCTCGGGTTCGAACCCCGGGTGACTCATCGTTAATGCTTGCAGTAACTTGTTGCTGCTTGCAATAACACAAGCGGATGTGGCGGAATTGGCAGACGCACTAGACTTAGGATCTAGCGCTTTACGGCGTGGGGGTTCGACTCCCTTCATCCGCATTACAAAAAAAGAATCTACTGAGTAGATTCTTTTTTTGTGTTTAACTCATCAAACCTATTTAACCGACAGAGGGCATTATTTTGATAT
>NZ_JCBCDA010000052.1:0-13643 GCF_059865615.1 Petrocella sp.
AATATTTTAAGGCTTTGGCCAATATAGCCGCATACCGCTCCACCCTTGTGGCATGACCACTTGTATAGGCATCTCGCATTAACAAGGCCTCATTTAATGCTTGAATGGTTTCCATGCTCATTTTTTGAGAATCAAAGTATAGCTTAAAAGAATATCTTGCCAGTAACAAAGGTATAAAGAACAAAGCAACAATCACCTTGCCATAGTTTATTTCCGCAAAAGCCAGTAAGATGCCTAAGGATCCTACAGCAAAAGTACTGGGTAAGGCACCAATAAAACTTTTAAAGAGATGAATGCTTTTCGAGGATCCTTCAAACCGAAAATACAAAGAAATAAATATAATACTGATTAATTCTGTCAAGCTTAGAAGCACAAGCGCTAAAATCGCAATCATATTAAATGACGTGTTTTGATGAATCAAATAACTATATGCTACACCCATCATACCGATAAAGATGGTATGACCTGCAATATTGTAAGCTGTAATACGAGGTCCCATATTAATAACATGTTTACGCTTTCCGTCAACTGATGGAAAGCGTAGTATAAAAGCAATTGCCGAAACCATAACCGCCACAAGTGGGTTAATGGTAATAAGTGTGGCTAAATAAATAGCCATACCTACAGAAGTTGATGCACCATTTTTTAGCATAATGATGAATGTCTCAGATATAATAGCCAACGTTCCCCAAAAAATAAGACCTTCAAAATCAATGTTATATTGATTAAATAAATAGTAATAAATAATAAGAGCGACTATAGATAATATTAAAATGTAGCCTTTTAACTTATTCATTATTACCTCCAAAATTATTAAAAGCCGACTAAATTATAGCTAAATTACTTGCTCACGCTCCAAAGTGCGCCTGATGCAAGAAGGAATGATACTAAACTAACGATAGTAGCCATTGCTCTAACTTTTATATTTTTCATTGAAATATAGCCTCCATTTTTATGATCTCTGCTATATCCACTATGAATAGCAGGCTATATTCCGCTCCTCTAGATAAAAAAGTTGTTGTTTTATGATTTAGTCGGCTAATAATTAATTTAAATCCAGATGCAAAACATGTCGATTTACTGCATCTAGGGTGGCTCTAGCAATGGCTTCATTGCTATCGTTTTGAATCTTGGCCGTTCCTGTGAATATCTCTTCCGAACCATTGAAAACAGAGGTCATGGCAACGACCATCACCTCCATGTTAGCCAAGTTCACTTTTTTCACATCTTCAAAAACAAACACATCGATGGCATCACAATACTTCTCAACGGCCCTGAGTACCACCGCGCCAATCAACCGTTTGAAATTATTGGCTGTTTGTACACCTAATAACTCACTTTCATAAATCTCACCTTGTTTTTC
This sequence comes from Petrocella sp., assembly GCF_059865615.1. Taxonomy (NCBI): domain Bacteria; kingdom Bacillati; phylum Bacillota; class Clostridia; order Lachnospirales; family Vallitaleaceae; genus Petrocella; species Petrocella sp. The sequence continues at coordinate 1,364 of NZ_JCBCDA010000052.1, forward strand.
CAAAGCAACTTTAACCATTACATTGGAACCATTATTGTTATATTCTATTAGCTTAAGCTTGAGCCTAGGATCTTGGTCCAACTTAAGAGAACCGCTCTGTATTTGAGCGATAGATACTTTTTTATAGTCTATATTAATATTGAATTCAGAAATCATGATGGCTTCAATATCACGAAGAATTTGCTTCGGACTTCGCCTTAGATCAGATACGATGTGGATCTCACTAATTTTATCCTCTTGGTCCACTGTAATCTTACAACCGAGAACAGATTGAACTTTTTGCAGATAGTTTTCTATAGATTCTATATTCATATTTTCCCCCAACTCAATAAACTTTAATCCGCTTCTTACTTCAGTAGTTGCCGTTTTCCTTTTACTGATGTACTGGAATAGATTCCCATTTCGCCTATTTAAATTATAGTACAGATAAGATGCTAGTACAACCGTAACCACCTAGTACTATTTACTTATACTAGTCACTAAGCCTTATATAGTTTTGCCTCTCTTGGTCTGACTTCATAGACTATTCTTATATCGGCAATACTGCGTGAATATTAAAGCCCTTACCATCCGGTGAGCCAAAAGATAATAATCCGGATAAATCAGCTACCCTCATTTCCATACCCTTTAGTCCATTGCCTTTGACTACATTAAGAGATCCTATTCCATCATCAATGATAACCAAGTCCATTGTCCTGTCTTTATGCTTAATGCGAATGGTTATATTTTTTGCATGCCCATGTTTTAAAGCGTTGGTCAGCGCTTCTTGACATATCCTATATAGGCCATCGTATATTTGAATTGATAATTTGAATTCTGTGCGCTTGTAGTAAAAATCAACATTCACACCTGATTTTTCATAATCATTAATTAACCTTTCCAGATCGTCAATAAGACTATTAAGGTCCATGACGTTCTTAGACTGGCTCTTTATAGATTTTTTTAGTTCAAAAAATCCACCTCTTATGATGGCTTTACTTTGTGTTGTTTTTTCTTTGAGGAAATCTGTGTTTTTACCTATGTTATATTTACAACTTTCCAGAAGAGATATTACCAAGGTGACTGAGTGACCTAATATATCATGGACCTCTTTAGATATTCGGTTTCTTTCTTTGGCTACTGCTAATTCTTTAGTAATCGTTAGATTGTCAGAAAGTTGTCGATTGACTATTTGAAGATCATTGTTCTTAGCTTCTAAGCTTGTGAGCAATTCATTATATTTTGTGATATCAATTATTCTAAATACATAACCAATCGTATCTTTTGAATGATCTATAATTTTTTCTAACTTGAGAATATAACAATGCCATTGCTTATGGACTTGCATTCTGAATTCTGTTGTATATCGGTTTTCATTGGCTTCGAGGCATCGACTGATACCTTTCTGTAGGTCTTCAAAATCTTCTATTTTGGGACGAACGATTTCAATGAACTCATCTATTGTTTCTATAAGTTTTAATTTTTCATGACTTTGGATAATCTCCTCAATGATATTGTTTTTTTCAATGATTCTTCTGTCATTATCTATAATGATGATCCCTTCATGTATGTTCCCAAGAATCATAGACCTTGTTACCATTTTAATGTCCAGAAACCGATAACGATGAGCAATATATCCAAAAATCAACAACGTGATGTTAAACATAATTGGAGTAATGTCAAATCCAATCTCTATTAAACGAAAAACGTGAATAATATTGGCAACAATTGGCAACAGAAGACCCAAGTTAAATAAGACGCTCTGCAACCATGAAACCTCATCTTTTTTATCCATTAGTATGCGAATCAAAAAATAATAGGAACCGACTACCATTATGTAATTAAAGGCTGTGTGAATATAAAACCAAAATCCATAACTGTTCTGATAAATGGTTACCGATGTGAAGAAAAGATAGTGGTATTTATTGGTTAAGACCATTAAATAGTTAATGGTTGGTATACCATATATTAAGGTTCTGATAAGCTTTGGTAATTTTTTGGTTTTATTATAATAGTAGGTGAATTCAAAAAAAGTTGCACCAAAATAACAAACGCCAATATATTGAATGACAACCCATATCCATGCATCATCGTCGTTAATCATTGTTTTGGTCATTACTTTTGCTAGAAGCCAAAGAATCATTAGACCTTGGGCTTTTAAAAACATATAAAGCAGGTTGCTTTTTCTTGCTTTTAAATAAAAGGTCACATTAATTGCGATTGAAATAAAAGCAGATAATGTATAGTAAAATGTTGCATAGAAAATCTCTTTACTCATATGAATATTCCCCTATGTAAGATTGTGCTTGATGGCAAAGACTGCGATTTGTGTTCTATCTTTTAGTCCTAACTTACTCAGTATTTTTGATACTTTATTCTTAACGGTTCCTTCTGTGAACTTCAGGCTATAGGCAATCTCCCTATTACTTTTCCCATCGACCATCCGTTTTATAATCTTAATCTCTATTGGTGTTAAGTCATAGTTTTTTAAGGTTTCCTGCTGATCTTTTTCTTTACTATGCACATCTATGATTTCTTCTTTTACGATGTTGACTACATTCTTGTGCATCACATATAGATTGTGATGCACACTTTTTACGGCCAATACAAGTTCCTCTGGTTTAATGTCTTTGACAATATAACCGTCCGCGCCGTATTCAATAGAGTCAAAAATACTTTTTTGATCTTCGAAGGTTGTTAAAATGATGATTTTTATGGATGGGTATAACGCTTTTATTTTTGTTGTCGTTTCAATTCCGCCAAGCCTTGGCATTCTAAGATCCATTAAAATAACATGAGGTCGATAGCTTTCACAAATATTTAATGCTTCATACCCATCATTCCCCCCATCTATGGCCTCGATATCCGGATTTTGTTTAAGCATGTAGATCATGGTTTCTTTTAGTAATAATTGATCATCTACGCACATGACTTTAATCATATTTCTACCCCCATTTTTTTAAATCTTGTGACTGCACATCGTATTTCTGCAAGACCTTTCCTGGCTCTTTCTATAGTCTCTTCAAGCACCGCTTCAAATTGTATTTGATTATCCTTTTGATCAAGTATTAAATCGCATTTTTCCAAAAGTGCCAACACTTCCGTCATTGAATGTCCTAATGTATCATGAACCTCAGACATGAGCTTGTTACGCTCCTTTTCAATGGTCAACTGATGTATAGATGCGATATGGTCTTCCAATCTTTTTTTTGCTTCCATTAATTCTTCTTTTTTGTTCTCAAGGGCAAGGTATAGATTCTGAATCTCAGTAATGTCATGGAAGGTAATGATGGTTGCAATCTTAGACCCATAAAGATCATTGATGGCTTTCGTTGTATATTGAATGTTCAAGTAGGTGTCGGACTTCTTTTTCTTAAATGCTATCTCTCCACTAATATAGTCGCTCTTACCTACTTTTAATGCAATGATTAGATTGTCTAGATCTTCTGAATCATCCACTATTTTGGCAAAAGCATCAATCACATCTTCCATTTTTTCACAGTGATTCAAGTCAATAAAACGGTTAAAAAACAAGGCATTATAATCCTCTAAATCATTATCTACATTAATTACCATAAACCCATCATCAATAAACTCAACAACATCTAACAAGGCATGGGGCAGAATATCCAAAAACTTATACTTAAGTACGGATATGGTGATTAAGAAAAGTGAATAGGGCATGACCACTAAAGAAATATTGAAGTCCAAATCTATGAGCTTAATGGTATTTAGTATATGTATTGTAATTGGCACTATGATTGCTGCAGAAAAGTAAAGCATTTGCCGCTTTCTGTATATAGATCGGTACTTTGATTTTCTAATAAAATGATAGATACCACCCAAATAGTAAAATAGTGTCGTATAGATCAAAGCCCAACAAAGTGGGCCATAGATTTCTTTTTGGATTGTAAAGCTTTGGTAGAACTGATAATGCAAAGGGTTAGTCAATACACTTATGTAGAAGAAAGTCGGTGGACTAAGTAATACCGCTAGCTTTAATTTACTCGGTGACTTTAAGCCGCGATAGGATCTGGAAAACATATATGCAAAAAAGCCAAGATAACAGATGGCAATATATTCAATACAAGATATCAACCATTTGATTTCTACACTGGGCGCCACGCGTTCAAAAATATAAAATGTGGTCCATAGCCACATGACAAAAACGATACATAGAAACCATCTAACTATAGCGCCACCTTGACTCTTAACTCTTATGACAATACCAAGAATAATCATATAAGCAGCAGAAAATATCAGTAAAAATGTAATCCATGAGTTTTTATATAGTTCAATGCTTTCCATTGTGCCTACCTCCTTGTCCTATATTTATTAAACCATAATCTTCTTAAGAAGACAATATTTTAACAATCTATGTGGGCGCAAAATAATAGGCGTGATTACTCACGCCTATTTCTCCCATGCATCCTTTACAAACCTCGTTCTGTGGATTTGATTTTTATATTTCGGACTTCATGCCCGTCCTGTTCTTAATTCTACAGGTTATTATGGCCACTTGATAGTATCTTAGGTCATTTAATTAGATGACTTTAGTCACTATATAGTCTTATTTACACTTATTGACATTTCCAAATGCACTTGTTGTGTTTTTATATCAAAATCCAAGGCTATTGGATTTCCCTTTTTGTCTGTATGGTAGCTTATCAGAGCTTCTTCAACCATAAATGATGTCGCAAGTAAATGGCTCATTTCTTTAATCATTGTTTGTGTCAATATTGAACTTAGATCTAAAGCATAGGTTACCACTTCTCTTTTAATTGGATTATAACTTTTTTGATTATCTTTAATCCATGAAGGGTTGACTTCTATTTCATTTTGAACACTTTCCCATATCTGATTTATTGTCACTTCATTAGAAGTCGTTTGATGGATGAATGCGCTTATATCCATTGTTTCTCTACCACCTACTTCAGACTGGATTAAATGTGTATTTCCCAATCCTCGGTAACTACCTAGGCGTACTTTTTCATATCCAAAAGCATCTTTTAATGATATTTGCAACCCATGATTTTTTGTTTTAAAATCAAGATCCCCATCTATCTCAAAGTGAATGGACAATTCATTGCTCATCTTTGCCATGTTTGCGTCTATCAAAATAAGCGTACCTCCACCTTCAAGGTGATAGGGACCATCATTTAGGATTTTGTCGATACTTTTGTATAGGCCGACCTGATAGGCTTCTTGTCTAATAAGAAAACCGTTAATCAATAGTATATGAAACACCATGCCGACCAAAATCAGGATTGCCGATTTATGGTTACTTAAAACCTTCATCATAATGATCCTAAACTTGAAGACAAGCCTTCATGAATAAAGGTATCCAAGTTAAAATCATCCGCTTCAAGACCTAAACGTAATTGATGCATTTTTATCATCACATCTTCATCACCTAAATTAATATACGGTTGCAACTGACTTAAAAAAACTTTTAGATTACTTGCTATGTTCATTTCTTCCTCGCTACGGACCGGTAAGTATATAAATCTATAGTTGTCACTTTTGTCTACATAAATAGCTTCCCATTGTAACTTTAATTGACAAGGCTCCAACATGTAATCCATACAATCTGTCAGAGCTCTTTTAAGATGTAATAATAATTTTTCCATTTTTCTTTTTGAAATATATGTGTTTTCATCTTTTTTATGAAGTGCTTCAAAGCCCTTAAGTTTCCAATAAATCTTTATATCATTTTCTTCAAAACTATACTCAAAAGGTATCAGACTTAAAATTTGATTGTGTTGACACATTTTTATTTGATAGTAGATACATTTTTCTAATGGATAGATTTCTATCAATGGCTCACCCTCTTTTCTATAATTCTAACCTTTTGAACCCTTATGGCGTTATTCCATCAACGCTCATTTTATCCAGTAGTTCATTTACCAATTGCATAATCTTTTCTTTGAACAAAAAACCAATGGCTATTAATACGAGAATGATGATGGCAATCTCAATTACCCCCATACCACACTCGTCTTTAATGGCTGCTTGCATCTTGTTTTTTAACCACATACCTTTAAATAATAATTTTCGCATAACACCCTCCTATATTTTCATCGCCATAAAAGTAGGTACCATGACAATGATTAGTACTGTAATCAAGCTAATACCCATAGGCAATAGCAATTTGGTACTTGCCTTCTCACCAAGTCTTCGTGCTGTTGTTGTTCTAATGGTCCATGCTTCCTCACTAAGTTGCTTTAAGGCAATGGTCATAGATTGACTACCCCGCTTCAGATTTTGAGTGATTACCGCAACAAATCTAATAATCTCTTTACACTGTGTTCTTTTTCCAAAGCATTCCAAGGCCTCAATCTCAGATATACCATTTTTGATATCTTGACTGACCAAGATCATTTCTTCATAAAGTATGCCTTTGGACATCTTATTTTGCTGATGATCGGCTACTATTTTTTGCCATGCGCTGCTAAAGGTCATACCCGCGTTGATTAGCATGGTCAGTTTATTTACTACGGTTGGAAAATCGTACAAAATCTCTTCTTTTTTAGAAATAAGGGTCTGATCTAACTCCCTCTTTTTTAGAATATAAAATACTATTGCCATTAATACTGCCACTAAAAAAATTTTGAATCCAGAGATACCTACTTCTTGTGTTGACCAGAGCACCGGAATTTGGCTTTCTCCTGTTGTAACCGGTAGAATGATTCTGTCATCTGTTCTCACAACATGGTCTTCTATAGTTTCTGCAAAGTCTTTTGCGCTTGTTTCTTTAAGCCTAATCTGAAAATCATAGACATAAGCCATGGACACTTCCCCAAGACCTAAATTCACCAATAATGAAACTTCGTAGGGTGTTGAATGCGCCATGACATCCCTTTTCAGTACCCCTTCATGGCTTAAATAGTCTGTCGTAAGTGAAGTGTAGCGTACTGTAACTTCTTCTCCAAATGGTTTCTTGGGTAGAAAAAGATCCTCATGTACATCGTTAGGGTTCATCCCTTTTAGCATAAGCGGTTCTAACTTAGAAAAGTTGATGCTTAATAACTCAACTGCCAAATCTCTGTTCGGTAACTTCGGTTCGACTCTGACGGGCAAACGGCCGGTCAGACTTTCCTCATCTTCTATAGTGTAGTTCAAATCATAAAGAATCGGATCTTGGTCATATGGGGGTCGTTCAATTATAGGATCCATCTCTCTTGAAGTTTCATAATCTTGTCCAATAGCTAAAGCAAAAAGCCCTCCAAGGAAAAGTACAAGCATCACCAAACCAATTCGGTTGCCTTGATATCGGCAAACACCTTGTTCATAATCCCTCGGTCTATATATCTTGCTCAGCTTCTCTAGCTCCTGATTTGTCAGCAATCTTTTTACTTTGTCAAAAGACAGACGCCTTAAAATAGGCGCACCAAGAATATACAAAAAGTCCGTTCTATCTTCTCCCTCTTGTAATGTGCGCTTGGCATAGACAAAATATAATACATGTATCCCCAAAAAAAATATTATTATGACTTCGTACATATCACACCTCTATAGTAACAATTTTTTCTCCGATTTTACGACTGAGTAGATACAAAAATAGTGCAAAAACCATTACCAATCGACCAATCCACGTCTCATACAAAGGGCTGAGAAAATCCGGTGACGTTAATTGAAAAAACAAGATCATCCCCGGAATGATATATGAGAGGATTTTTTGTTCAAACTGCTTTTGGACCACCAGTAAGTCTATTTCTTTTTGTATCTCTATTTTTTCATTAATCATATGAGTTGTCTCTCGAATAATTCTAATTAAATCACCACCCGTTCTTTTGGCCATAATAAAAACACCGGTAAAATTATGAATATCTTCTACACCTGCGCGCATTGCAAAATCCTCAAGTGCAGATTCTATGGTCTCGTTCATGTTAAGCTTTTTTACTATAAGGGACCACTCTGTGATGATATCCGTTTGATGGTCATAAAGGATTCGAAGGTCTGCTAATGTCTGTATAAAGGCTTGTTCTGCTGATCTTCCTGCCGATAGTGATGAAGATAAGGTATACATTGCTTCACGAAATTGCTCTCTTAAAATATTTTTTCTTTTTTTGACGGATAATGATTTTTGTTCTTTTATATGAAAGTAAACACCTAAACATGCAATACCTGCAAATATAGGATGGTTGAAAAAAATCATGCCCATAATAAAATAGTAAGCGATTCCCCACAAGATATGAAGGGTCCATTCTTTTTTAGTATAATCAATTCTATTATAAAAAATATCACTTTGCTGACTCATATGGGTAAACACTCCTTTATATTGGATAAAAGTAGTTTTTCACGATTTTGTAGTCGGTTACCACTTCGAATTAGCTGACCGGATACTTCTTCATCGGTTGATTGCGCATCTTCTTGAAATGTATAGAGGGGATTCATAACAACCTGCCCATTTTTGTAAGTTACAATCTCAACCACTTCCAGAACCTTTCTTGATTTATCTCTTAGTCGACCCAAATGTACCATGACCTCAATAGCTGAAGCAATTTGTTGTCTTATTGCTTCAAGGGGCATGGCTGATCCTGTCAGTACCATGGTCTCAAGGCGACTTAGCATATCTATAGTAGAATTTCCATGTCCTGTTGACAATGAGCCATCATGACCTGTATTCATCGCCTGAAGCATATCCAACGCTTCATGTCCCCTAACTTCACCTACAACAATTCTATCTGGTCGCATTCTAAGGGATGATTTGATTAGGTCTTTAATGGTAATCGTCCCACGTCCTTCAACATTTGCATTTCTAGTCTCTAAGCTAACTAGATTTGATACTTTATTAATCTGCAGTTCTGCTGAATCTTCTATGGTAATAATCCTTTCATCATCGGGTATTGCATTCGACAACACATTTAGAAAAGTGGTTTTACCTGAGCCTGTACCTCCACAAATAAATATATTGTATTTGGCTTTTACAAATGTTTGAAGTACCAAAGCCACTTCTGATGAAATACTTCCCCACTTTACTAGGTCCGACATATCAATAGGTTTTTGTGGAAATTTTCTAATGGTTAAGGTTGGTCCTTTCAAGGCAATGGGTGGTAGTACCACGTTGATTCTTGATCCATCTGCCAATCTAGCATCACAAATAGGTGAAGACTCATTCACAACTCTGTTTACTTTTGATACAATCATCTGAATAATGTTTTCAAGTTGCTCTTGTGAGTCAAAGGAATAATCCAAGCGAGTCACATGTCCATTTCTTTCGATGAAGATATCTTTAACTCCATTAACCATGATTTCAGTTATACTCTTGTCATCTACAAGGGGTTGAAGAATATCCAGGCGCCTTAAGGCATTAAAAGCTTTTTCTTTAAGATGTAGTCGCATTGTAAGAGGTAGATAGGTTGTCCGTGTCATTTTTTTTAAAATCTCTTCAATAATAATTTCCACTTGATCATCTAGCACATCATCCATTAATCCCATTTCATTACGAACTTCACCTAATAAATGCTTATAGTGGTCATCACTTATTGTCTTTTGATTAAACATTGCGCATCAACCTTTCGATTTTTTGATAGGTGGATGATTGATTATTGAATTGTATTTTGCCTTGGCCAACTTCTTTTATTAGGGTATCATCAAAATCAAGTATTATATCACCTTCTACTGCACCATATACAGATGTTGGCAATATTTTATTTACCACCACGGTCTTGTCTTTTAGGATTTGATCCTCACTCAGTCTTTTTAGGTCTTCCATAAAAACCAACCACTTTTTATAACCCTTAATATCACCGCGAACATTAAAAACTCTATGATGACATTTTTTTATAAGCTCAAGAGTCTTTTCCAAAAAATCTTGGGCAAAATCTATAACCAAATAATCATAATCACTTTTTTCAATCATATAGTCTATCCAAGTGATCCATCTATGCTGTTCAAAACTTGATAAGTCACCTTCGCTAACAGCGGGCATCAGATAATGAATGCCTGAGACCGAATCCACAGACTTCATCTTCTCAAGCCCCATCATCCAATTGTTTTTTGACATGATATGCATCATATAGTCTGATAAGTTATCCGATGATCTGTCTTGGTAGTTTAGATGATAGCTGGGAAAGGACTCTAGACTTAAGAAAAATACTTTATGGCCTAGTTTGGCTTTGGACGCTGCTATAATCTGGGCAACTGTTGTATTACCCGATCCTCCTGCCGGACTATAGCAACCTATTAGTTTCAAATTACTGTTTTTTTTATTGACCAACTCTTTGGTTGTTTGTTTAAGAAATAGATCTTTTATAATTGACTCTATCTCTTTAACGCTTTGATATTTAAAAATATGGTGCAAACCATGAAGGTTATAGTCCGTATGATCTTCTACCATTAATATAATATGTTCTTTCATTTCTTTTGATATTATAGCCTGAACAAATGGCATTAATTCTTCACTACATAATATAAGATCATAGTAATTCAAATTCAGATATTCTTCTAAGTCATCCCCTTTTTTGAACATTGTCATCTCAAACTGGTTTTCTTTAGAAAGAACCAGATTTTCAATCAATTGATTATTATATTCTTGATCGCCCCCGCCAATTAATAATCTACATCGCATAATTGCCTCCCTTTACATGACCTCCTAATTATACTGAACAGATTTTTAATTGTAAAGAAGTTTTTGTTTATTTTGTATATATTTTATTAGTTTAAGATATTTTTATTGTATATTTTTACATATTCTCCTATAAATGGAGACGTTTTCCAGTTTTTAATAGCATATGCTTTAACCTAGCTAAGTTGGTCTAAGCTGATATAGATTATATAGATTTGATTGCATCAAAACGTAGACTATTGTATAATTATCTTAAGATTAAGGAATCAAAATGATCTAAATAATAAAATACGTGTTGAGTTAACCACAAAAAATACTCTGTTTTTTTCTGCAGGTTTTTTGTGGTTTTTTTAATCAAGGAGGTTCCCATGTCATCATTATTATTAAAGAATATTGACCACATCTATACGTTTAATAATCAAGAAGACCACTTGGAGCATCAGGACCTACTAATTGTTAATGGTGTTATCACCGCTATCGGCGTAAATCTCCTTTCAACAACAGATACCAAAGTTATTGACTGTGAAGGTCTTGTGGCTTTACCTGGATTTGTTAACACCCATCATCATCTTTATCAAACCTTATTCAGAGGGCTTAAAGAAGTACAAGAAAAGCCTCTTTTCCCTTGGTTAATTGGCCTTTATGAGTTCTGGCAGCATCTAACACCAACAGCTGTGTACCATGGTGCTATGGTTGGCTTCTCGGAATTGTTGCGCACCGGTTGCACTTTGACCGCCGATCATCATTATGTTTTTCCAAACGGTCAGCCTTCCACTTTAATTGATGAACAGATTCAAGCGGCTAAAGACATTGGCATGCGATTTCATGCCACAAGAGGCTCTATGTCTCTTGGAAGAGATCATGGTGGCTTACCGCCCATGACGGTTGTTCAAGAAGAATCCCTTGTTTTGGAAGATTCTCTTAGACTGATTCAGACTTATCATGACCCTTCTGACTACGCTATGACCAGAATTGCACTGGCACCTTGCTCGCCTTTTTCTGTAACATCAGACCTTATGAAAAATACAGCTCTACTTGCAAGAGAACACAAGGTCATGATGCATACCCATTTGGCTGAGACCTTAGATGAAGAAGCCTTCTGTCTTGAGAAATATGGACGTAGACCTTTTGAACTCATGGAAGATCTAGGTTGGGTTGGAAAAGATGTTTGGTATGCTCATGGCATATTCTTAGATGATCATGAAATACATCGACTAAATGGCTCCGGTATTGCCCATTGCCCTTCTAGTAATATGAAGCTTAATAGTGGCATCTGTAGAACTTCTGAGCTTCATAATATCGGTGCCAATATTAGTATTGCGGTAGACGGAAGTGCTAGTAATGATGGCTCAAATATGTGGGAAGAAGTCAGACGGGCTTATTTGCTCAATCATCTTAAGTACGGTACAGAGGGTCTCGATGCCTATAATATTCTAAAAATATCTACAAGAGGTGGCGCACAAGTTCTTGGAAGAACCGACACCGGATATCTGGCGCCCGGTATGGCCGCCGATCTTAATCTTTTTGATTTATCTGGGATTGAGTATGCCGGTTGTCACGACCCTTTGGTTTCCCTTGTTTGTCTTGGTAATCATTCATATACGAAGATGACTATTGTTGCCGGTGAGATTGTCTCTAAAGACGGTGAGCTACAGAAAATTGATACAGAACAAATGGCTAAAGATGCTCATAAGACTGCTGTTGATTTGGTTAAGAGAGTTAGGGGTTAAG